>NZ_JAVIZM010000001.1:167500-217500 GCF_031453555.1 Bacillus sp. SLBN-46
CAAATTATGTGTTGATCCACCTCTTGAAGTACCTTTTTTATATGTTTTTCTTTCTTACTCGTCACTTTCGATGATTTACTCGTCAAATTATATGATTTACTCGTCTATTTTCTATTTTACTCGTCAACTTTCACACTTTACTCGTCAATACCCTCATTTTACTCGCCAATTTCTAAACTACACCCCTTTATCAAGGACTTTGGCAAAAAAAAGAAAGCCGGCTCACGGCCGGCTTCCCATTACTTTGTGATCTTAATAATACCTTCTTGCTTTACATCAACAAGACCTTGTTTTTCGATTACAATCTTTTCGCCTTCAGCAAGGTTTGTGAAGACAATTGGAGTAATCGTGGATGTTGCATGTTCTTTAATATAATCTAGATCCACTTTTAATAGCGGCTGACCCTTTACAACACGGTCATTCTCAGAAACCAATGTTTCAAAACCTTGGCCCTTTAAGTTAACGGTATCAATACCCACGTGGATAAGGATTTCACGTCCGCCGTCAGATAAGATTCCAATCGCATGCTTTGTAGGGAATAGATTAACAATCTTTCCATCAACAGGTGATGCCACTAATCCTTCTGAAGGAACAATTGCAAAACCGTCACCCATCATTTTTCCAGCAAACACTTGGTCAGGAACTTCAGTAATTTCTTTAATTTCCCCTTTAATAGGAGACACGAAAACTTCGTTAGCTTTGGCTTGAGTTGGAGCTGCAACTGGAGCCTTTTCTTGCTTTTCTACATTTACTGTAGTTGCGCTTGGTCTTTTTCCAGCCATAATATCTTTCATTTGACCTTTAATGGTTTCAGAACGTGGTCCGAAGATCGCTTGAATATTGTTACCTACCTCAAGCACTCCTGCCGCACCCAATTTTTTCAATTGGTTTTTATCTACATCCTTAATATCATTAACAGAAACACGAAGACGTGTAATACATGCATCAAGGTGAGAGATGTTTTCTTTACCACCCATTGCTGCTAAAATGTTAGCCGCTAAATCACCAGAACCTGCTTTACCTGTTTGTACTTGGTCTTCTTCTTCCTCTACTTCACGACCTGGAGTTTTCAAATTGAACTTACGAATCGCAAAACGGAAGCCGAAGTAGTAAATTACAGCAAACACTAAACCAACAGGGATAACAATCCATGCATGTGTTTGTGGGTTGATTAATCCGAATAGGATGTAGTCAATTAAACCACCAGAGAATGTCATACCGATTTTTACATCTAATAAATGCATAACCATGAATGATAAACCAGCAAAGACTGCGTGGATACCGAATAGAATTGGTGCTACGAATAAGAATGAGAATTCAATTGGTTCTGTAATACCAGTTAAGAAAGATGTTAGGGCAGCTGATGCCATTAATCCCCCAACGAACACTTTCTTCTCAGGTCTTGCTTCATGGTAGATTGCTAACGCAGCAGCAGGTAACCCGAACATCATGAATGGGAATTTACCTGTCATGAATGTACCAGCAGTTAGATTTTTCACGTGGTCAGAAATCTGCGCCATAAATATACGCTGGTCACCGTGAACCACTTGACCTGCTTTTGTTGTATAGTTACCAAATTCAAACCAGAATGGAGAATAGAAAATATGGTGTAAACCAAATGGAATTAACGAACGTTCAATTACTCCGAAAACAAAAGCAGAAAGAGTTAGGTTTGCATTAACCATGTTATTTGAGAATGCGTTCAATCCAGATTGGATTGGCGGCCAAATAACAAGCATTAGTAATCCCAATAGAATCGCTGTTCCTGCCGTAATGATTGGAACAAAACGTTTTCCAGCAAAAAATCCTAAATAAGATGGTAATTCAATTTCAAAGAACTTATTGTACAAAGTCGCGGCAATAATACCAACGATAATCCCTCCAAATACTCCAGTTTGAAGAGTTGGAATTCCAAGGACACTCACGAAATTTGTGCCATTGATTTCTTTAGGGTCAATGCCTAAAACAGTACCCATTGTTACATTCATAATTAAATAACCGATGATTGCTGCAAGTCCGGCCGTACCTTCCCCGCCTGCTAATCCTATAGCAACACCAACTGCAAAAAGGAGCGGTAGATTACCAAAGACAATATCACCCGCATTTTTCATAACTGATGCCACCATCGCTACAGCACTGTTATCTAAAAATGGCGCTAAATCTAATAGGGCTGGATTTACAAGAGCAGCACCTAAAGCAAGTAAAATCCCAGCAGCCGGTAAAAGTGCAACCGGCAACATTAAAGCTTTACCAACTTTTTGCAATACACCGAAAGCATTTTTAAACATAAATGTTACCTCCTAAATATTTTTCCAGGCTCATAAAGCGGTTACATTATTGGTAAAAATACCAATAAAAAAAGGCATGAGTAAAAGTTCAATTGAATGCAGGCTATGGGTATAGATTACCCCTAAACCTTCAATTCAATTAATACTTTTCACTCATGCCTGATCGAATCAGTAACACGTAAAAAATAATAGCTATTTAAATTTATGTTGAAGTCGCTGCAGATGCATCGTTAGATACACTGCTTCTGCATCAAAAACCTTCATTTTTAATGTTTGCTGCATCACTTTAATGAGCTTCCATGAGAGATTATAACACACAGGATATTCTTCTTTCAAGAGGGAAGCAATTTTTTCTGGTTCCTCTACCTTTTCCCCTTTCACCACTCTCTCAATAGCAAACCGCAAGTGACGAACAAGCCTCATATAATCAATGCTTTCTTTATCAATCTCTATTTCAAACTGCTCTTCGACCATTTCAACCAGCCGGCTGACAAGCTGTGAATATTGATTTACGTCGGAGAGGTTTCTGTTGGTCACCGCACTATGAATATGAAGAGCGATAAATCCAACTTCCCCAATAGGCAGGTCAATTCCGGTCTTTTCTTTAATTAACCCTACCACTTCTTTTGCTATTTCAAACTCATGCCGATAAAGGGCCTTTGTTTCCACTAAGAACGGATTTTTCATTTCCATTCCTTGTGAAGCTCTCGTTAGGGCAAACATAAGATGGTCCGTTAATGCCACATGTATATGTTCATTTAGCACAGAATGAGTTCTTTGCTTGATTAAATCCATGGCGGAAATAATCACTTCTAAAAACTCATTATCGATAAACGGAAGCAGTTTAATGTAATTTTCCTGTTCTTTTTCATTTTCAAGGACAAAAAGCTTTTCGACTACATCTGTATCAATATAATCACCGCGCTTTCGGTTAAAACCAATGCCTTTTCCAATTACAACTACTTCTTCATAGGAAGGGTGCTCAGCGATTAAGACATTGTTATTTAATACTTTTTCAATTAGTAAGTTTGCCAAACCCTTCCCTCCCTTTTCACCATGTTTATCTTAGTATTTTCATGTTATAAGAGGTGAATCAGGAAGTCAACGACAAAGTTCGACAACCATGTGACAAATAACTGGTAAAACCTTAGCTTTTTTTTATTCAGACTAAAAAAGAGCTGCAACGTGGCAGCTCTTTAAATGGTTTATTTTAAGAAGATAAAATACAGAACAAAGATGACAAAGAAGAAGTACATGATCGGATTGATTTCTTTTACTCTTCCTTTAACAATCATGGTGATTGGATAAAAGATAAAGCCTACCGCAATACCTGTTGCAATGCTGTAAGATAGTGGCATCGCAATCATTGTTAAGAACGCAGGCACTGCAATTTCAAAACGTTGCCAGTCGATTTTTCCTAAAGATGAAACCATCAATACCCCAACAATGATAAGGGCTGGCGCCGTAACAGGCGCTGTTACTACAGATAATAACGGAAAGAAAAATAGCGATAAGATGAACATACCTGCTGTGACTAAGGAAGCAAACCCTGTTCTAGCTCCAGATGCAACCCCAGCTGATGATTCAATATATGAAGTCGTTGTTGATGTACCAAGAACAGCACCTACACTCGTTGCAATTGAATCGGAAATTAGCGCACGGCCTGCACGAGGCAACTTATTGTCTTTCATAATACCCGCTTGGTTCGCAACTGCTACCAAGGTTCCTGCATTATCAAAGAAATCTACAAACAAGAAAGTTAAGATAATCCCCAGCATCGATGTTGTGTAAAAAGAACTGTCTCCGAAGGAAGAGAAGGCAGCACCGAATGTTGGAGCTAAGCTTGGCACCGTATCAACTACTTGATGTGGTACCTTAATTAAGTCAAAAATCATTCCAACTATAACGGTGATCACCATTCCAAAGAATACGGCGCCATTAATTCCTCTAGTCATCATAATAACTGTAATAAGAATTCCAAAGATTGAAAGTAGTGTATTACCCGCTGTTAAATCGCCAAGTCCTACTAGTGTCGCATCGTTATTTACAATAATTCCTGCATTTTGGAGTCCGATAAATGTGATGAACAAACCAATTCCTGCACCCACAGCGTGCTTTAGATCAATCGGAATCGCATTAATAATTTTTTCACGAAGTCCAGTCAGAGTTAATAAGAAGAAAAACACCCCAGAAATAAGAACTGCGCCAAGTGCATGCTGCCATGGAATCCCGCTTCCTAATACAACTGTGTAAGCAAAGAAAGCATTTAATCCCATACCAGGTGCCAAAGCCAATGGATACTTACCAAGGAGCCCCATGATAATGGATCCTAATGCAGATGCTAAGGCTGTTGCCACAAATACCGCACCATAATCCATTCTCAGCGCATCTGGAAAGTCCTTTATAGAAGCAAGCGATAAAGTTAACGGGTTTACGACTAAAATATAAGCCATCGCCAAGAAGGTCGTAATTCCCCCAATAAATTCGCGGCGGTAATTTGTACCGTATTTTTCAAACTCAAAATATTTGTGCATAATTCTTTTCCCCCTAAAAATCTCTGTTTTTTACAACAAAAAACGCTCCGATATATTCTACCGGAGCGTTGACGTGGGCAAAGATAATTAACAGAGGAAAGAGAACCCTCTCTATTAATCACTGCCTCGTAGTCAAGCCATTTACGGTGGCTCGGTAGAAACTTTTGGGCCATATTCCCAATATTATACGACGTGATTCGACAATCTATTCATTTCTCTATTATCATAACAGCATAAATAGTCTTCGTCAATAAAAAATACGAACGATTTTTATAAAAAACATAAAATCGTTCGTATATGAGCAAAACTATAAAATCACTCGACTATTATTCCCACTCAATGGTTGCTGGTGGCTTGCTGGTGATATCGTAAACCACTCGGTTTACATGTGCTACTTCATTGACAATTCTAGTGGAGATCACTTCAAGGACGTCCCAAGGAATTCTTGCCCAATCAGAGGTCATTCCATCAATGGAAGTAACAGCACGGATACCAATCGTGTAATCGTATGTTCTGGCATCCCCCATGACCCCAACACTGCGGATATCTGGAAGTACAGTGAAAAACTGCCAGATTTCACGATCAAGTCCGGCTTTCTTAATTTCTTCACGTAAAATCCAATCGGATTCACGAACAATTTCCAGCTTATCTTCAGAAATGGCCCCTAACACCCTAATTCCAAGACCTGGACCAGGGAATGGCTGTCTCCAAACGATATCATCTGGTATACCCAGCTCCGTTCCAAGGGCGCGAACCTCATCCTTAAACAAAGTGCTCAGTGGTTCAATCAATGTAAATTGCATATCTTCCGGCAAGCCACCCACATTGTGGTGAGACTTGATCGTTTGAGCCGTAGCTGTACCACTTTCGATGATATCTGTGTAAAGAGTGCCTTGCGCTAAAAACTCAATTCCTTCAAGCTTTGTCGCCTCATCATCGAATACATAAATAAACTCATTCCCGATGATTTTCCGCTTCTTCTCTGGGTCAGAAACGCCCTCAAGCTTTGATAGGAATCTTTCTTTGGCATCAACTTTGATAACATTCATATTGAAGCCCTCTGAAAAAGTCTTCATTACGCTTTCTGCTTCATTTTTACGAAGCAAACCATGATCAACGAAGATACACGTTAACTGGTCCCCAATTGCTTTGTGAATTAAAACGGCAACAACTGATGAGTCTACTCCTCCACTTAATGCACAAAGGACTTTTTTGTCACCAACCCTCTCTCGGATCTTTGCCATTTCCATTTCAATGAAATTCTCCATTGACCAATCGCCACTGCAGTCACAAACGTTAAAGACAAAGTTCTTAAGAAGGTCATTTCCATGAACTGAATGCTGTACCTCTGGATGGAACTGAACCGCATAAAGCTTTCTAGCTTCATCACTCATGGCTGCAATCGGACAGGACGGGTTCGTACCGTCAACAGTAAAGCCAGCTGGTGCTTCAACCACAAGGTCACCGTGGCTCATCCAAACCACCTGCTCATCTGGTAGATCAGCAAACAATGCGGATTGATTTTGAACCGTTAAAGTCGCTTTTCCGTACTCACTATTTTTGGCTTTTTCAACCTTACCATTAAAATGAACCGTCATTAGCTGCATTCCGTAGCAAATCCCAAGAATCGGCAGACCCATTTCAAAGATTGACTCATCACAACGGAAAGAATTTTCATCATACACACTGTTTGGTCCGCCAGAAAAAATAATTCCCTTTGGATTTAAACGGCGGATTTCTTCAGCTGTAATGGTATGCGGGTGAAGCTCACTGTATACTCCAAATTCACGAATTCGGCGTGTAATCAACTGATTGTACTGACTTCCAAAATCTAAAACAATAACCAAATCATTTTTTCCTGCCAAAACAGCCACCTCAATCTTCTCAAGTTTTTATTAGCTTTTACCATTTTTAAAAAAAATAAAAAAAACTAGAATCTGCCCCCTAAAAATTGTAGGAAGGCAGAATTCTAGTTCTCTAGTAAAAAGACCCATAGAAAAAAATCCTGCCTTCATAGTCAGGCCATTTACGGCGGCCCGGTAGATACTCTCGAACCCTATTTTCGAGGATATATGAAGGAAACGTACCTATTAGACTAGCTAATGCATTCACGAAAGCTGTAGCTAGACATTGAATTAAATCATATTGTAACAATAGGTCGTTTTTCAGGTCAAGCGATTGTCTTTTTAATTAAATTTTCCCATAATTTATACGACTCTTCCCATGTTCCCTTCGGAAGGTGCTGATGGTACATATATTGCTCATAATAAACCGTTAACCGCGTCATTTCCCTTGTTGAAAAAAACGTATCGATATAACGAGCATAGTTACGAAGGGTTTGATTTTCTTTTCGTTTTAATCCATAGCGATCCAGTTGAGCCAATAAGATTAAATAGGCCTCCCCGATGCTCTCATCCTTCTTTTTAAACCTGTACCTAAGCATGACAACATATGGAACCCATTTGCCCCGGATTCGGTAAAGAATCCAGCCGATGAATGCGAGAATAACGAGAAGGAAAACGCCCATCTTCCAATTGCTTTTAAAAGCGGTAGCTATACTTTCCCACATTTTAGTAAAATCAAATGTACTTTCTGAATCCTTTTTTGTATTTGGATCTTCCTTTTCTTCCTTTTGCGGTTTCTGTGCTAATGGAGGCGTAGCTCCTGGATTGTTTGCAGAATTTCCTACAGCTTCGTAGTTGATAATGATCTCATTACTAAAGCCCTTGGTCGGTTCAAATGGAACCCAGCCTTGGTTCGGAAAGTAAACCTCTACCCAAGAGTGGGCATTATTGTTGGTTACCTCGTATACCTGTTCACCTGAATCCTCATCACTATATTGGAGAAAATCACCGCCCGTATATCCCTTTACCCAACGGGTTGGAATCCCCAATGTTCGAAGCATAATCGCCATGGAGGAGGAGAAATTGTCACAGTATCCCCTTTTTGTATCAAATAAAAACTGATCCACATAATCATCGTTTTCACCAGGTACCGCGACATTTTTTTGGTCATAGGAATATTCCGTTTTCCCAAAGTAACTTTCCACGGCTTTTGCCTTCTCGAACCAATTTGATTTTTCCCTCGTGATTTCTTCGGCTAACACTCTCACTCGTTCCGGCAATGCCTCAGGTACCTGCGTATACTTTTTATAAAACTCCGGGTTCATGTCATTCGGATTGAAGCTTGTTGTTTTGATTAAATCAGTTGCTTTATATTTTGGTTTTTCAAATGCTAAGGTAAAAACCTTTGGTGCAGCAGGCCGGTTGTCATTTTTGAAGAAACTAATCCTCTCATTGGTGGTATCAATGAAAAATTTATTCCCATCTGGATCTTGCGGGAGCATTTTCACTATTTTTTTAATACCTGCAGGATACATAATATAGTTGTACTTATAATTGACATGTGCCCTGACAATTACAGATTCTTTAATTGTCTCCACCGTATCTGGATAAGAAAAAACAGGTACTAGGTCTTCTTGACGAAATGAGATGGGTGTTGATCCAGATGAAAGCCAGCCCTTTCCTGTATAAGTGTCCTTTGTCTCCATCTTCCAATACGTTTTACCGTTTGCTTGATATTGAAAAGCCGGGCTGCTGTCGCCAATAAATGGTCCACCTAATACCGAATCATCCGTGCCATAGCCAATACGGTGGACCCCGCCAGCACTTTCCTTCTTATCCTTATCATTATTAGCAGTCAGATACGGAACCGGGTCCGGCCAAATAGGGGCCGCCTTAGGAGCCGCAATCCCTACGAGCACACTAACAGCAATCATTATTGCCAGCGGTGCCATCCATTTACGAACAAATGAGGGATGGTATGAGACATTTTCTCTATGGATAATTCGTGAAAAGGTTAGCATCCCCATCACAGCAAATCCTGCCACAACAGTACGAACAATGGCTATTTTTGCACTATAGGGTGTAAAAGTGTCCAGTACGGTGATATACACCAAAGTCATAAAGAAAAAGATAAAAATTCTCTGCCTGTTTAACAGCCAATAATGGATTAAGTAAACCATTAGCCATAGCAATACAAAAAACAACAGTGAACGAAATTCATTCGTGATATCATTCCATTGGCGGTTAAATAGTAGACCGATATTATAAGCAATATCGCCGAAAAAGCTCTTCACCCAGCTTGCATGGAAGAATCCTTCTTCATAATGTAATTGGTTAATTGAAAATAAAATATAGACAATCTTAATCAGAAACTGCCAGAACCACTTCATGTTCAAATAGGAAATAACAAAAGAAACCAACAGAAAAACAATAAACATTTCGATATTATCCGTGTTGGTTAATTTTTCTATTGGCCTAAGCCATTCCCACAGAAGTATAAATCCTAACATATTTAATAAAAACGAAGGGATATCCCTTTTCATTTATCGCGTCACCTCCGAAAAAACAGCGGCAAAATTACCTTCATGAACGAGTACAATGCGAATACCTCGTGCATTCGCGATGGCAATAAGCGAGCGTTCCTCTTCTGATGGTGACTCCTTTAGACCCTTAATGAGAAAAAGCGTAATTGAGCCCTTTCTTTGTCCAAGAAAACTTGCCTTTTCAATGAGTGGTTTGGTTAATTGCGCCGTAACAAGCATAAACGAAACGGTCTGTTGAATAAAAAACGCTTCTTTCTCTAACACTTTTTCAAAGGAACGTAAGCTTTTTGCTTCTATTTTTGCTAAATGATAAAAAAGCTGCTGCAGATGCTGCTCTCCCCCTCGTATAGGAAAAGAAGCCCGCTCCTTACTAAAGGTTAACAGCCCCGTCTGTGCTCCTTTTTTTAGAACGGCACGTAGAAGAGAGGCTGTAAAGGAAACGACCGGTTCAAAGCGTTGATCTGGCACACAATCCATGATAACGAATACGTCATGTGACTGCCGCTGTTCGAACTCCTTCGTCATAATCACATTTCGTTTAGCGGAGGCTTTCCAGTTAATCCAGGAGAAACGGTCTCCCGGCTGATAGTCCCTTACCCCCACCGCCATTGAGGTATCGCGCTGGACCCGCTCGCGTGAAGCGGTCAACCCTTGATCATATTGATTTTCAAATGGTCGGTACAATATCTCTGTGTAAGCAGGATAGACGACAATTTTCCCTTCAGACGCAAACGTTTTTTCCTTTTCAAATAATCCAAGCGGGTCTCCAATTCTCAGTGTAAAGGATTGAAAGAAATGCTCCCCCCTCGGGAGTTTGGTAATAGTATATTGATACGAAAATTCCCTTTTTAATCCCGGAAAAACAAGTGCCTTTGGCGAACTAGTCTTTTCTGCATATTTTAATGCATCATCTAAATGGTCTTCGACAAGCAAATAAAAAAGCGGAAACGAATTTCTCCTTTTGATCGTGACGGTTACCTTCAAGGGTTCGCCAGCATTATAATCTGACTTTGGTAAAACCCGTGTGACCTCAAGCTCGTTTAAGGAATAAAAAGAGATCACGACACAGTAAATAGAAAATGGCAGAAAGCTATAAAATAAAAACCAGCTAACGAACCCTCCCTGAAACATGGCATACGAGAAGGTGAGACAAATCAAAAAAAGCAATAGGATAAATCTCCATATTTTTTTAAATGGATTCCACAACTTTTTCATCCTACTTCACAAGCCTTTGTACCGGTACAGGAACTCTTGCAACCACCCGGTTCACCACTTCTTCTGCAGAAATCCCTTCGAATTTGGCCTCTGACTTTAAGATAATCCGGTGGGATAAAACAAATGGAGCTAGATATTGAATGTCATCTGGTAACACATAATCACGGCCAAACATAAACGCATAGGCTTGGGCCGCTTTCATCAGGGCAATCGATCCCCTTGGGCTTGCACCAAGGTACACACTTCCATGTCCCCTCGTCCGATTGACGATATCAACGATATAACGCTTGATACTGTCATCAACAAACACGTCTTTGATTTCTCTTTGTAAATTGAGCAGGCCTTCAAGGTCGATAGCAGGATAGAGATCCTCAATCGGCGGTACCTTTTGTGCTCGATTCAATACTTCCATTTCCTCGTGCAGCTCCGGATAACCCATCTTCATTTTTAACAGAAAGCGGTCCAGCTGCGCTTCCGGAAGGGGATATGTTCCTTCATATTCAATCGGATTTTGTGTCGCCATAACGAAAAATGGCTTTTTCAGTTTATGTGTCACTCCGTCGATGGTAACGCTCGCTTCCTCCATTCCCTCTAACAAGGCAGACTGAGTCTTCGGAGATGTCCGGTTGATTTCATCGGCAAGAATAATGTTACCCATTAAGGGACCTGGACGAAATTGAAATTCCATTTCTTTCGGGTTATAAATTGAAACGCCAGTTACATCCGATGGCAATAAGTCCGGGGTAAATTGAATTCGACGAAAGTTAGCATTTACCGATTTGGCAAGTGCTCGAACCATCATCGTCTTCCCTACACCTGGAACGTCTTCTAATAACACGTGCCCTTCTGCCAGTAAAGCAACGAGGCTGAGTTCCGCTACGTTCCTTTTTCCAATCATAACCTTTTCAATGTTTGCTAGTATTTTCTCTATAGTGGGATTCATTTGTTCTAATGACAAGTTGACTCCTCCTTATTTAATCGACCATTTATCAATATGTATTCTCTATTTTATGGAAATCTCCTGTATGTAAAGTCACACAATATTCAAAAACTGAATAATTAGTAGACGAAAGAAAGCTAGAAAATGTTTCATCAGATGTTACCCTTTAATAAAAATAGTTCCATCCTCTTCGCATGAACTATTGCAAAAAGGAAGGAACTACTTCGTCCATAATTTCGCCTGCCATTTCTATTTCAAATATTCCTTTTACTTTTTGTGAAGATGCTTTTCTGTTGAGTGTAATCATTTTGCAGTCTTGAAAAATAAAAAACTCTTCCTTTTGGTAAATAGGATACGTTCGGTATTCATGCAAATCATGATGGTACACTCTTAATTCCAAACTCTCATGTAAGCCTTCCTCGATGCATATGTTGAGAGAACCACTAAAGGCAGAGGTGAGATTTGTTTTCCATAAAACAGTCTCTTTATAGCCAGGTAAAATAACAAAAGGTGCACATATGCAGTCCTTAATAATAATTGGATTATGTTCACATTCCCCCACTGGAATGCAAGGTAAGAATTGGAGACCACAAATGCATTTCAAATCAAGAGTTATACACGTTTCGGTTGGAACAAGGATCAACTGGTTAGAGCAGTGCTGACTTGGTTTTAATAGTGTTAGATTGATACAACTGCCCTCGATAGAATGGATTAAAAAGAACTTTGTCATAAATGACCTTTTTCTATACAAACCGCTACTATTTAAGATCTTACCTCCTTGCAGGTAAAATACTACTGGATAATGGCAGTACTCATCCATGATAACCTGTTTATGTTCTAACAATTGGATCATTTTAAAGGCCTTCCTATCTTAGTGGTCTGTACTTCATAACATCCTATGCATAAGACTAAGCACTGGGACTGGGTGTTAACAAATATGGTTAAAAATCTAGATACCATCAAAGAACAGGCATAAATCTATCTGTTTAAAAGGTTCCAATCTTTGTCCATTCACATAAAATGATGAGAAATCATTTATTAAGAGGTGACTTAATGCCAACCATTAGTCTTTGTATGATTGTGAAAAATGAGGAAGAAGTTTTAGCTAACTGTCTCCAAAGTGTTCAAAAAATCTGTGATGAGATCATTATTGTGGATACGGGTTCAACGGATCGCACAAAAGAAATTGCTAAACAGTATACAGATAAAGTATTGGACTTCAAATGGATTGAGGATTTTTCAGCAGCCCGAAACTTTGCTTTCAGTCAGGCAACTATGGATTATATTCTGTGGCTGGATGCCGACGATGTGTTACTCCCGAATGATCAGGAGAAATTCCAGAAATTAAAAGCAGGGCTGGATTCAAGTGTCGATGCAGTGTCAATGATTTATGTTATCGACAGGGATGAATATGGGAACCCCTCTTTTCATTACAGAAGAAATCGCTTGGTGAAAAGAAGTAAGGACTTTAAATGGAACGGGCCAGTACATGAGTATCTGGATGTCGGCGGCAAGATCATCTTAGCTGATATTGCTGTGGAGCATAAAAAATATATCAAAAACGCCAGTACTCACCTATCTGATAGGAATTTACGAATCTATGAAAATAGAATAAAAAAAGGCGAAGATTTTTCCCCAAGGGACTTATTTTACTATGCAAATGAGTTGCGTGATCATAAACAATATGAAAAAGCGATCATTTATTATAATGAGTTTCTTGGTGGTAAAAAGGGCTGGGTTGAAGATAACATACGAGCTTGCCTTTATTTGGCAGATATCCATGCACGTAGAGGTGAGAAAGAGGAGGAAATGGACGCCCTATTAAAAACATTAGCTTATGATGTCCCTCGGCCTGAAACTTGCTGCCGGTTAGGGGATCAGTTTAAAGCGAAAAAATACTATCAGACAGCCGTCTTCTGGTATGACATTGCCTATCAAAAGAAAAAAATCACTTCAGGCTTCCAAAACGAAGCCTATTCTACCTGGTACCCCCATCTAGCACTTTGTGTCTGTCACTGGGAACTGGGGAATGTAGAGAAATCCATTGAACATAATAAAATGGCAAAAAAATACCGTCCTAATGATAAGCAGGTTCTGTTCAATGAGAAGTTTTTTAATGATTACTTAAAAAAAAATAAAAAGTAATATAAATCCCCTTAGAGGCAGAGCCTTTAAGGGGATTTTGTCTAATATATTATCCTCTTTTCTCAAGTATGTCCTTTATTTTAAGAGCCACTTCGACTGCTGCTGCCCCTTCTTCTACACCAACAATTGGTGTTTGATTAGTATGAATGCAATTTATAAAATGATTCAATTCTTCCATTAGCGGATCCAAAGGCGGGATCGTCAAAACAATAACGATAGCTTCGGTTCCATAAGGAAGCTTGGTATCAAAATTGACCGCTTCATTTTTGACAATTTTCTGCCTTCTAGTCAAATAATCGGTTTTAATTACTTTGTCTTTTTCTACAATCGTTAATGTTCTTGCTTTTTCATGTGATACATTACTAGCAGTTAAGGTTGCCATAACTCCATTTTCAAAAGAAAGCAATGCAGTAACAGTGTCATAATATCCTTTTTTAGACACACAGATACCCTCAGCCGAAATGCGGTTAATAGGGCTTTTAACTAGACTGAGAATAATATCGATATCGTGAATCATTACATCCAGAACAACATCACTGTCTTGAATTCTATTTGAAAGCCCCAGTCTTTTGGCTTCAATATTCATCAATTTTTCGCTTTCGATGCAATGAGCAAGTTGCTGGACAGCAGGGTTAAACCTCTCAACATGTCCTACCTGAACGATCAAGTCCTTATTCTTGAGTAATTCCTTTAATCTATTAGCTTCATCCATGGAAACAGTAAAAGGCTTTTCAACAAAAATGTGTTTTTGATGATTAACCGCTTCTTCAACGAGGGTAAAATGAAATTTAGTGGGTGCAGCAATAACAACTGCATCTACACTTTTTAATAGCTCCTGATAACTTTCAAAGGCACGTACACTTAACTTCTTGCTAATCACTTCTGCCTTTTGTATGTCTTTATCAAAGACACCAACGAAGTCCACATTCTTCATTTGCATTAATTTATAACAATGGTATGTTCCCATTTTTCCTGCTCCAACAACCCCTATTCTAGTTAAGTTCAATTGGAAGCACCTACAAAATTCTTAATTTCAGAGATAATAAATTCTTGTTGGGAAACAGTCATTGTTGGATTGATGGGAAGAGCCAAAATATGTTGAGCTACCCTTTCCGCAATAGGGAAAGCACCTTTTTCATGATTTAAATAACTCAAGGCTTTTTGCAAATGGAGTGGGACTGGATAATAGATTCCTGTGGAAATTCCTTTTTCGTTTAAGAAGGCAGAGAGCTGATCTCGATTTTCTACCTCGATACAATATTGATGAAAGGTATGCGACCGATCATTATAAATAGCTGGCGTCTTTATTAAGTCTTTTAATTCACGAGAATAAGTGTTTGCTATTCCCATTCTTTTAAACAAAAATATATCCAGATATTTAATTTTTTCAAGTAAAATGGCAGCTTGGATCTCATCTAATCTACTATTTACTCCTACATAGGAATGTAGATATCTCTCTTTACTCCCATGGTTCCGGAGTTGACACAATTTCTCATAAATCATTTTATCGTTTGTAACAGTAATCCCTGCATCACCAAATGCCCCGAGATTTTTGGACGGAAAGAATGAAAAACAGCCAATGTCTCCAATTGTACCTGTTTTCTTTGTCCCATATTCTGTTCCAATTGCTTGGCATGCATCTTCAATCACTTTTAAGTTATGTTCAGAAGCAATCCTCATAATTGCATCCATGTCAGCTGCCTTACCGAACAGATGAACAACGATGATAGCCTTTGTATCTTTCGAGATAGCTGCTTCAATTTTCTTTGGGTCTATATTATAATTGTCCGGTTCTATATCTACAAAAACAGGTTTGGCACCTACTCTTGCAATCATTTCTCCCGTTGCAAAAAAGGTAAAAGGTGTAGTAATTACTTCATCCCCCGGACCAATTTCCAATGCTTCAAGTGCTAACAGCAAAGCATCTGTTCCATTGGCTACTCCGGCCGTGTAATGACAACCTAGATAACTAGCTAGTTCTATTTCAAATTGTTGTCCTTTTTCACCAAGAATATATGAGCCGCTTTCCAACACTTCTAAAACAGACTGTTTGATAGCATCCCCATATATTTCGAACTCTTTTTTTAAATCAACCATAGGTATGCTCACTTGATCTCCCCTCCATTATCAGTATTTTTGGAGGTTATCATTTTCGCAGGTACTCCAGCGTAAGTTGAATTATCGTTTAAATCCTTTGTAACAACGGATCCTGCGCCTACAATTGTATTACTTCCTACCGTAACCCCAGGCAGTAATGAAGCATTATTCCCGATTTTTGCCCCTTTTTTAATATGTGGTCCCTTTAATGTGAATTCTTTAGCACCCATGTATTTATCATTTGACATAGATACACATGGACCAATAAACACATCATCCTCCAAAATCGTATCTCCTGTTACATATGCAAGGGTTTGCACTGTGACATTCTTCCCTATTTGTGAATTTAGTTCAACCATTGCCCCCCGGCCAATAACAGAACCGCTTCCAACAGAAACATTTTCCCGAATGCTTGCATGATCACCTATAAATACATTTTCATATATCACTACGGCTGTATAAATGGAAACGAGATTCCCAATTTTAGTATTAGGATAAATATGCAGTGAATTTAAGGAATCTCCAGGCTTTCTCATCTTTTTATTCCCACCTGGTCTGATCCCTAATATACAATTTGCTCCGATTGAAACGTTGTCCCCAATATAGGTTCCTTCTAATATGACTGAATTATGACCGATGGTCACATTCTCTCCAAAATGAACATTGTCTTCAATTACGACATTTTTCCCAAGAATTAAGCTTTTGGGAATAGAGTTGTTATCACTCAAACAAATCCCTCTCTTCTGACACCTATTCTCATTATGTTAGTAATCATGGAAGTTCTTAAAATTCTCTTATTATCCTATTAAAACAACCATAGAATGGTATGGGTTTTTGGTTTTCTTTTTTATAATGGGCATTTGAAAAAATACGGGTGTCCATTCATTTAAAATAGACGTTTTATATTGGACAAATTTAGTTACATAAAGGACATCTTATAAGCCCCTCGCATAATATAAAAAGTAATGCATTGAGCGATTAACATTAATTTCCTAAATGTGTGAGCTCTTTCACAAATATTCAATAAAGGAGCTGTGTTTATGCAACCAGTAACTGTTGTAGGATTAGGAAAAATAGGATTAACTCTAGCGGCTGTATTTGCAAACAGTGGATACTATCGTGTGTTTGGAGCAGATATAAATGAAGCTGTTGTAAACCATGTTAATAAGGGAATCTCCCATATTAACAATGAACCAGGACTTGACAAATTATTAGAGAAAGCACACCAAACTGGAACAATTCAGGCAACAACCAAAACAGCCGACGCTGTCTCCAAATCAGACATTGTCATTGTTATTGTGCCGGTTTTAGTAAACGATCGTGATGAAGTAAATTATCAATATATCGATTCAGCAGTCGAAGAAATAGGCAAAGGAATCAAAAAAGGGACCCTAATCATTTTTGAAACCACATTGCCAACAGGTGATACAAGGAATCGTTTTGGTAAGAGGATAGAAGAAATCTCAGGTCTAGTTATGGGTGAAGATTTTTATTTAGGTTATAGTCCAGAGAGGGTTTACTCCAATAGAATCATTGAAGATTTGGCAAACTATCCTAAAGTGGTCAGCGGGTTAAATGAAAAAAGTTTACAGCTAGTTACAGAGTTTTATAAAAAAGCTTTAAATTGTACTATTTTACAAGTAAGTAGTTTAGAAACAGCTGAATTTACTAAAGTTGCTGAAAGTGTTTATCGTGATGTAAATATTGCTTTGGTAAACGAATTAGCTGTATATGCAGATAAATTGGGAGTAAATATAAAAGAAGTGATTAAAGCAGCAAATAGCGAACCTTTTTCTAACCTTCATTCACCAGGAGTCGGCGTTGGGGGCCACTGTATCCCCGTATATCCCTACTTCTTTATAAATAATGGTTTAGGCTCTGGTTTAGTTACATTATCCAGAGAAATAAATGACAATATGGCCAGCTACGCAGTACGTGTAATAGAAGAAAGCACAGGTTCTCTGAAACAACAAAAAGTCTTAATACTTGGTCTTTCCTTCAGAGAAAATGTTAAAGAACATACAAAATCCTCAACCTTATTACTGATTAATGAATTAAAGAAAAAAGGAGCCATAGTTTACATCGATGATCCTTTATACACGAAAGAAGAGATTTCTTCCTTTGGCGTAATACCTTTTTTGAATGATGTTTCAAAGGAAATTGACACTATTATTTTGCAGGCTTTCCACGACGAATACAAGGACCAAGACTTTAAAGAGTTTACTAAATGTCAGTTAGTACTTGATGGCAGGAATGCTTTGGATAGGGAAAAGATTGAGATGCTAGGCATGAGATATATAGGAATTGGCGTGAAGTAGAGAGGAGTGTATTTCTTGAACAATAAGTTAAAAATATTAATCTTGATTAAATCTTTTGGAAACTCCCTTCCTAAGCATCAGCCAAAATTTGATATGATAAAAGCCATAGAACAGTATGCTGAAGTTCGTTATTGGCATAAAAATGGAGCAATCAAGGATATACTGAATGAATTAGATTTTAATCCAGATTTTATATTACATTACGATTTTGCTTGGCGAAGTGCACTTGCCCCCATAATTACCGGTTTAGCTGATATCGATATTCCTAAAGGCTGTTTTGTCATAGATATTCATTATAATCCCCAAGAAAGAAATAAGTTTTTTAAACAAAATAAAATTGATTTGATTTTTTCTGTCACAAAGTCACGTTTTTTACAAACTTTTCCCCAGCATAAAGAAAAATTTAGATGGTTCCCCTTTGCAATTAATCCTAATGTTTTTAAAGATTGGTCTATGTCAAAAGATATTAATTTTCTATTAATGGGCCAGGTATTTGACCGTGAACGGAAAAGTAGAAATTTAACAAATACACCAAGAGGGAAATATCCTTTTAGAGAAGAAGTATTAGTTAAGATGAGAGATATTAAGGGATTTGTTTTTCACCCACACCCTGGCCATTACGCAAAAAGCACTTCGAAAGCATTTCTTAATGAAAGATATTCTAAAGAGCTAAATAGGTCAAAAATGTTCTTTACATGCGGGTCGAAATTTAATTACCCTGTTTTAAAATATTTTGAAGCCCCAGCCTCAAGGACCCTTTTAATGGCAAAGCCTGTGCAGGATATACTGGATTTAGGGTTTGAAGATGGAGTAAATTTTGTTGCTTGTGATGAAACTAATGTTTATGAAAAAGCCATGTATTATTTAGAAAACGAAGAGGAAAGAAATAGAATTACGGAGAATGGATACCAATTTATCCATTCACATCACACAAATGATGCCAGAGCACAGCAATTTATAAAGAATGTTCAGGATTTTTTAGCACCTACAGCTTAATCTCCTAATTATTCAAATAACAATACAAAGAAACCATATCTTACTTCAAAGATATGGTTTCTTCGTATTAAGATTATAGACTTAATGCAAGTCCCCATAATACATGTGCTGCGTATCGTGGATAGAATAATTTATTCTTGGAATTTTTTGTTGGAGACAGTTTCAGATTAGGAAATGGCCCGTAGACTTCATTAATAATTTCGATACAATTTGTTACTCTTTGTATATCAGCATATTCGGAAAAAAATGCTAAAGCCATCCCCACTCCCCAAAGTCTTGCGGGATCTTTTTTATTTTGGTACCTTTGTACACTCTTTTTTACTATAAAACTATCAATGGATGCGACGGATTGGTCTATTGTCCAGGGCAATTCATGTCTTCCCCCATTTTCTCTATAGGTTTCCATCCCCCAAATAATATAGCCATGGTGCACAAGATCATTTAATTTTGTTTTTTTACTTGGATCATTATAGATGCTATACCTCCACTGCGGATACCCATTAATCAAACTTACATTTGAAATAATGGCTTCGGCTGCAGAATCAATCCGCTTTTGTATAAATTCATATTCTGTTGCATTAAATAATTTGCTTTGTTCATTTAAAAGCCTTGATAAGGTTCCTAAAAACATAGCTGAAACATTGGGTGTAAAATAATTATCTGCTACATTTGGACTATACCAGAAGAAACCTCCTGTTTCATTATCGGTCCATACATGACGGCACCATTGAAGGCTAACCCTAGTCAAAATTTCTTGGATCCGAATTTTTTTATCTCTCGTCACTAAGTCTGGTGTTGAAAGGGCATCAAGAAAACCATTCATGACAATAGAAGTTGTAATTGTATACGGGTGATTGGCAGGGTTTATTGATCCATCCTGAAATGCATCCCATTCATGAGGTAACCCCCAGCCTGGAACACCATCTTCATCTAAATCACTATTGTCAATAAGCCAATCAATCAACTCTATGATTCTACTCACACTATTTTTATTCGGAAACTTCTTATAGTAAATGGATTCTGAAGAAAGCAGTAATCCATAGGTCATTGGTTGATAGGACAATCCTGGAAAGGTTGGTTCTAATCCTTCTCCTAATTTTCCTTCAGGGAATTTTTCAATTAAACTTTCGTAATAGCCTAATAGATTCATTAAACTCCTCCTTTAATTAGGCTGCTTTTTTAAAAAATCACCAATATATTCATTTAATTGTCGTGCTCGAGCTACATTTGTGTGGTGCTTATGAATAAATTCAAATCCATTATCGGTAATTCTATTTCTTTCTTCTTCATTTTCAATATAATATATGGCTTTTTCATAGAAATTGGATGGATCACAAGCAATAAAATGCTCTCCATCTTTAAATCCAAGGTCAAGAATATCCTGCACTGGTTCTGCGAGTAGCAGCGTTTTACATGCAGGGGCTTCAAAGTATTTTAATACTGGATATTTTAATGATCCGCCACATGTGAAGAATATTTTAGACCTATTTAACTCTTTGGCATATTTTTCATTAAGAATAGCATCTGAGGGGGCACCATGTCCCGGGTGAGAATGAAAAACAAAACCATCTAAATTTCTCATTTTTAGAAGTACCTCTTCTCTGAAAGGATACCTTCCCTTAGGCGTATTTGTTTTGTTTGTGGTAATCCCTTCCCTATCATAAACCTGACCCATTAGTAAGAAATCTATATCCTTTTCTAACTGCCAATCTTTAAAAATAGTGGGATTAATTGCAAAAGGCCACCAGCGAAATTTCTCTTTATATTGGGGAAATGTTTTTAAAAATGGAGATTTTGTAAGGGAAAAAATCAAATCAATCTTGTTTTTTTCAAAATACTCCTTCCTAAACTCAGGAAAATAATGAATATCGATAACTATACAACCTTTAGGGATATTGATTGTGTCGAGTCCAGTAATGTATGGAGATAAAGCATATCCCCACGCAACGTCATAATGGAGAATAAAATCAGGAGTAAAGTTTAATTTTTTCATAATATCATGGATATTTCCATTACTGTACCAATATCTTACATCGGCAAAATCCTCTATGGCCGTGATCGTTTCATATTTTGGTTTATGCTTAGGAAAGTTCCTCCAAAAGGGCTTAATTAAAATCAATATTTTCATCCGATCTTTCAATTTAACACTTCCTTCAATAATCCCAAATGTGACATGCAAGTGGAGTTATTTATATTTATTTACCTGTTTATCTATGACATTGTATCCTTTGATAATTCCTACTGCTTTTATGTTCTGTACAGGAGAATGATAGTCAGGAGATAGTTCCAAGGCTTTTAAAAAATGTGTATATGCCTGATTATATTTTTTTAATAATAGCAAGGCTTCTCCTAGGTAATTTTCCTCTAGATGATTACGATTTTCTATTTTATTAAAATGATTAAAAGCCCTTTGATAATCCTTTTCGATAAGCCCCTTCATTCCTTCATAAAATGTACGATCTCGTTCACTTTTTATTAATGGAATGGCTTCATTAAAGAGAATGAAGGCTTCATTCAACATCCATCTTCTAGCAAGAGCAATACCAGCAATTAATTTAGCAGTAAACAGATTTTGGTTTCCTTCTTCAGGATTCCAGTCAACTTCAGAAACTCTTTTTAAATCTTCATTTGAAATGTTCAACTTTATATGACGTGCCAGCACATCATAGCTTTTCTGATTGGTCACATTTTTCATATGTCTTCTGTATATATACAATGGTTCTGGAATGTGATAAGAAATATAGTTTTCTCTAGCTATTTTTAATATAAAATCTGTATCAGAACCTACTTTAATGGTTGGATCGTAACGGATATCTTTAACTACCTCTTTTTTAAAGACAATAGAAGCGTTATTAAATGGAGTACCCACGTTTAGAAAAAACGAATAAATTTGATCGGGTGAAATGTTGCTGGATTCCCAATAGCCAAGTGGAGAGCCGTTTCCCGTAATTAACAGCATGTCAGAATGAACGTAGCCAATACCCTCATTTTTAAGAATTCCAACAGCCTTTTCAAAACGATATGGAAGAGAAATATCATCCGCACCATGAAAGGTAATATAATCTCCCTTTGCTTCCTCTAATCCCCTATTAAACGCTTCGGCTACGCCCTTGTTTTCTTGCTCAAAATAACGGATTCGTTTGTCATCATATGATTTTATTACCTCTTTACTGTTATCAGTTGAACCGTCATTAATAATTATCAACTCAAAATCTTTTTCTGTTTGTGCAAAGATACTGTCAATTGTTTCCTTTAAAAATTGTTCACCATTGTACACTGGTAAAATTATACTTATCATGAATGCACCTCATATCAATCAACATAAAGATGGTGAGAGAATTCTTATTTGCTTAATATTCTTTGGCCTGATATATATCCATCCAGTAAATGTCCAAAGTCCAGTGCCACCTTATTTTGCTTAGCCAGTTGAACACAAATGAGATTTGCTGCTACACCAGCTGAAACAAAGGCAATGTCAAATTCATAATTTTGAACCTCTTCCATCACGGTTTGTATAGAATTAAATCCAGGAACTTTAATCGTACCTACAATAGAGTTGTAACCCTTCTTGTTGAAAAATTCCTTACCATCTAGTGAACGGTTACCGATAAGCAATACTCGATAATTTTCTAACACATGATGAATAAATGTCGTCTCCTGATTTAACTTGTAGTTTATTAGCGAAGTTGTTAATTTCATCTTGTTCAGTGGAAGGGCAAAATGCTTGGCAACTTGATTAAACATTCTTTGATAGGTGGGATATCTAGCTTCCGGAATACCTACAATATTAGCCTCTAAAAGGTTCTTTACCAGTAAATCTCTTTTTTCATGATTAGGTACGCTAAATCCACCCATTCCTTTTAAACGGAAATTATTATTTATTTCCGCAGAAGAGACGAAAATATCATGAGCCAATGCCAGAATTTCCCCATCGCCGACTCGTATTACGCTAAAGCCTTGTTTATCAATCAGTGCCTGTATAAGCTGTTGTTCTACCTCACTTGCTGTTTGAAAGTGAATCAGATCCTTGGAAAGATGTTTCATGCCTTCTTCAATAATTTCTTCCAAATTATAAGGAAGGTATTGATTTTTTAATAATTTACTTTTAACAATTGCCTCGCCGCCTCGATACATAGCTTCAGAAGCCAATGAGCCCTTATCCCATGGACCTGGATATCCAAGTCTAAATAAGTACTCCCATTGCGCTTGGGAAAATGAATAGGTCAATCGAAAAACTCCTTTAGCTAAAAGTTAAGTAATCTCCACAATGAGTTCAATTTAGGTATATTCATTTATCAGATAGAAGTGCCTCCCACTGTGATTGCACATGAAAGAAAAACTCTGGGAAGGATGAGGCGTCACCTAATAGTTTGACCGATTCAATGGAAGACGATTTTATTTTAGGTTCCTCTTGGAGCATTGCATTCAATAAATAAAGATCAGAGTTATGAGTGTATTGGCTAATAAATTCTTTTAATCTTTTCTTTGCTTCTTGTTTCCTCTGCAGTCTCACAAGTGTGAGAATAATCCAACGGGCGGCTACCGCTTTTTCTTTTGGATTTTTTTGCTGATCATGCAAGTCATTAAACTCATCTAATGCCCTTTCAAACTCCCTTAATAAAAATGAGCTGTAGCCGGGGAGATTAAATAACTGAAGTTTGTTAGGTGGTTTTAGTGGACAAAAACAATGCTCTGTATCCCCTTCGCTCCCATTTTTACGATGTGCAATGACTTCCCATCTGGCAATTTCGGGAGCCTTTTCAAAACTATAGATTACTGGAGCTTTTACTATATCCGCATGGGTAATAAGCAAAAATCTTTTCAGTTTTTCGAAATCCTCTTGGTTCAAAAACTGCTCTACATTTACGCCGATTTCCCAATTATTCAAGTCATTTGAGGACTGGATGTTATAGGAAGCAATATTTTTATAATAGTGTAGGATATCATTTATTATGGTTTCCCAATGATACTTTTGTGCTGTTTGAAGGCCATTCTTTCTTAGTTTGGTTTGGATCTCTTGACTGGCTAATACCTGAACGATTTTTTCAGCCATATCATCTGGATTTTTCATCTGACAAATGTAAGCATTCTCCTGATTTACCACGTATTCGAGTATCCCTGCATTATTTGTAGTAACAACAGGACAACCACATGCCATTGCCTCTAGCGTCGGAAGTGAAAAACTCTCATAAGACGATCCACAAATAAACAAGGATGCCCCTCTATAGAGATTGCTGATTTTTTGCTGAGTGGGGTTAACGAACACCTTTGTTACTCTCTTTTTCATTGCTTCAGATGGCTGTTCTGGTGTGATCCAATATAAATCCATATTAAATTCACTTTTTACTTTGTCGTACGCTGTGATAATGTCAGAAATGCCTTTAAATTTTGCGCTTTCTCCCCCCACCATTAACAGGTATGGCCGGTCTCCTTGCTCTTTTTCTCCATTTGTAGTGAATAGTGTCTCATCAACTGCATTTGGAAAAACCTGTGCTTCTATGCCGTAGATCTTAGTAATGAGCTTGGATGCCTGATGGGAGACAGTGTAAATAAAAGGAGCAACCTCAAATTGTTTCTGAATGAAAGTCTTTAATGTAGGATTCATAGAATCATAGTCAAATAGATGAAAATCTCCTTGTTCAAAGTAAACAACCGGAGCTATACCTGTTTCAATACATGCTTGAATATGATCCCAGTAGGTAGCGACAATGAGGTCACAGAGGGGAATCCCTTTTGCCAGTTCAAGTTCAAAGGGAATTTGCAGATACTCTGCTTCAATCGGAAACCAGGATGGTTTTTGGAAATGGGATACCAAGGTTACTTTAGCGCCAGCTTTGTGCAGCCTGTTGGCATGCTCAAGGATGACTTTTACACCGCCGGATATGCCTACGTGTGTCATGGCGTAGACAATATGCAGCTGATTGATCCTTTTGTTTGATTGTATTAATTTCTGACTGTTGGCTAACTTAACTCTTTCTAATCTCATATTAAATTCTTTTGAACGAAGTTCCTGTATCACGTTGGCCTCCATTTTACATTTTATTCTATTCTATGTTGGTATTAAAAAAAGAACAGTGCTTGCCAAACCTGACAAGCACCGCTGATGGTTTTAATTTTTATAATGGTTCACATGTTAAACCTGCGCCCTGAGATGCTCCATTTGCCCTAATGTCTTGAATCTTTGCGATATGACAAGTACTAAGGATAAATGTGTCTTGTCCTGTTGTAATTTTTACAAGTCCTTCTTGTATATCAACGATTGTCGCATTCTGAATATTGTCAAAGAACCCATCAGTAAAGTAATCGGCTGTCGCTGTTATGCCTCTAATCATTTCCAAGATTGCTCTAGTAGGCTGTTCACAGCATTCACATTCGCCTGTACGATCAATTCCAGTCGGACCTGGAGGAAGCGTTACACCAGTTAATAAACCATCACCCTGTACGCCTACGATTTGACACATTGGTGCTGCAATATGTCCATTATCAGCAAGGAAGAATCCATCAATAACACAATCAATGGTTACGTTGTTAATACCGCCATTACTTGTTTGTGAAGTTGTTCCAACAGAAACTTGGATACCTTCAGCAGCAAGTTGTTCAAAAATGTCAGTCATTGGTCCAACGCAACAATCACATTCTGTATCAGCTGGTGGTCCTGTTGGCCCTGGAGGTCCTGTTGGTCCTGTTGGTCCTGTCGGTCCTGTCGGTCCTGTTGGTCCTGTTGGTCCTGTTGGCCCTGTTGGTCCTGTCGGTCCTGTTGGTCCTGTTGGTCCTGTTGGTCCTGTCGGTCCTGTCGGTCCTGTTGGTCCCGTTGGTCCTGTTGGCCCTGTTGGTCCTGTCGGTCCTGTCGGTCCTGTTGGTCCTGTCGGTCCTGTCGGTCCTGTTGGTCCTGTTGCTCCTGTTGGTCCTGTTGGCCCTGTTGGTCCTGTTGGTCCTGTTGGTCCTGTTGGTCCTGTTGGTCCTGTCGGCCCTGTCGGTCCTGTCGGTCCTGTTGGTCCTGTCGGTCCTGTCGGTCCTGTCGGTCCTGTCGGTCCTGTCGGTCCTGTTGGTCCTGTTGGTCCCGTTGGTCCTGTTGGCCCTGTTGGTCCTGTCGGTCCTGTCGGTCCTGTTGGTCCTGTTGGTCCTGTTGGTCCTGTTGGTCCTGTTGGTCCTGTCGGTCCTGTTGGTCCTGTTGGTCCTGTTGGCCCTGTCGGTCCTGTTGGTCCTGTTGGTCCTGTCGGTCCTGTTGGTCCTGTTGGTCCTGTTGGTCCTGTTGGCCCTGTCGGTCCTGTTGGTCCTGTCGGTCCTGTTGGTCCTGTCGGTCCTGTCGGTCCTGTTGGTCCTGTTGGTCCTGTTGGTCCTGTCGGCCCTGTTGGTCCTGTCGGCCCTGTTGGTCCTGTCGGTCCTGTTGGTCCTGTTGGTCCTGTTGGTCCTGTCGGTCCTGTTGGTCCTGTCGGTCCTGTTGGTCCTGTTGGTCCTGTTGGTCCTGTTGGCCCTGTTGGTCCTGTTGGCCCTGTTGGTCCTGTTGGTCCTGTTGGTCCTGTTGGTCCTGTTGGTCCTGTTGGTCCTGTTGGTCCTGTTGGTCCCGTTGGTCCTGTTGGCCCTGTTGGTCCTGTCGGTCCTGTCGGTCCTGTCGGTCCTGTCGGTCCTGTTGGTCCTGTTGCTCCTGTTGCTCCTGCAGGTCCGATCGGTCCAGTTGGCCCTGTTGGTCCTCTTTTACCTCTCTTTTTCTTGCAGCTTTTTATACAAATATCGCCGCAATCACAACTACGATTGCATTCACAATCATCATCAAATCCTCTGCATTTTCTGCACGTCAATAATATACACCTCACTTTCTTTTTCTATATCAAAATATTAATTTTCTCTTTATCGGCAACGGCATTTGCGTATTTTCTAAAAAATAAACTTCTAATCTACTATCGCGATAAACCATTAACAAACTGGGAATCTAGTAGTGATACAAATTTCGCCTTCGCAGTTATCACATTCACAGTCTGCATTTCCATTTAGACCATCAGGTACTGCCTGACAAGTTACAGTGATTCTGTCAAATTTTGTGAATGTAAATGTTACACAGCTATCTTGAAATACATTAATTGGCATACCAACAGGTGTAGTGCCTAAATAGAACTGCACAGTCACATAGTCATTTCCCGGACCACAGTCAAAGCTGATAAAACCAGAGCCAAAAATTTGTTCAAATCCACCAGTTTGAAAAACTGTTTGTGTCTGTCCTTCAGGCACAGACCATTCACAGCAAACACAGTCCTTCACTAGCTGAATATCGCATTTGCATTCATTTTTGCAATCATCTTTGCATTTGTTGTGTCGGAGACATTTAAAACAATCATCATGGCAAACTTTCTTATGGCATTTATTACAGTCACAGTCATCGTGGCATTTTTTTCCACATCTACTCATTCATTTCAACTCCTTTGTTATTTTGTTTTACAGAATATATGTATTAAAAATGGATAAGCTGTGAAACGGCCTTTGTCCATTTTTTTCATTTAATTTGATAGAATATCTCGGTACACATAAAAAAGACCACTCCCCATATTTAGGAAGTAGTCAATTTATTAATTATAGATTTTATTCTCCTACTATCTTCGCGTTCTTTAACATCTCGTCAGTTAAGGTGATTCCTTCCTCCTGAGCAGCTTTTTTGTTGATGAACAGCTCAAGCTTTTCAGGGAAACCGACAGGAATCTCATTTGGTTTTTTTCCTTTAAGAATTTCTACTGCCATTTTACCGGTAGTATAGCCAAGATCATGGTAGTCAAAGCCATAAGATGCAAAGGTTCCGCGTTTCACAGAATCGCCTTCCCCAACAAAGGTTGGGATATCCTTGGAATTGGCTACTGTTATCACCGATTCTAGGGCAGCAACAACGGTGTTATCCTTTGGTATATATAATACATCCGCACGTCCTACCATGGATTCAGCTGCCTGCTTTACTTCTGAACTAGCTGTAATGGTGGTTTCAACCGTTTCCAGCCCAGCTGCCTCTAAAGCTTTCTTCGCGTTCTTCACATTTACAACCGAGTTCGGTTCACCGTTGTTATAGATGATGCCTACTTTCTTAGCCTTAGGTATGAACGTTTTAATCGCTTCAATCGTATTCTTGATTGCATCTGGGTGCGTATCCGAGGTGCCTGTTGCATTGCCACCTGGTTTTTCAAGGCTTTGGACAAGCTCAGCCCCGACGGGATCCGTAATGGCCGTAAATAAGATTGGAATATCCTTTGTCGACTTGACCACCGCCTGCGCGCTAGCGGTAGCAATTGCTAAAATAAGATCATTTTTGTCCGCGACTAGGTTTTGGGCAATGGACATGTTATTGTTTATGTCTCCTTGGGCGTTTTGGTAATCAAGCTTCAAGTTCTTTCCTTCTACATAGCCAGCATCTTTGAGAGCGGCGATAAACCCTTCTCGTGCAGCATCAAGTGACGGGTGCTCGACAATTTGTGTAATACCTATTTTTACAACTTTCTCTTTTTTCTCTCCACCTGCCTCTTTACTACCCGCTCCGCAGGCAGAAAGTAACAATAGCATGGCAGATAATAATAGAACTAGACTCTTCTTCATCCCCTTTTTCCCCCTTAAAGAATTTCAACTCTTTATGTACTCTCTTGCTGCATTCATATTATTTGGATTTTAACACAGCAAAGCGTTGTGGCACAACAGTATTTTCTGAATATACAAACATATTAAAAAATTTAACATTCATCTAAAAATCTTCCATTATTTTTGAAAACGGTTTCAACTATAATGAAACATGTATTTTTAGAGAAAGGAGGTTATGAAGGCTATTTGCTTCACAAAAGACAGTTGAAAGGTGGTAATAATAGTTGAAGAGATTTAAAGAAAGTATTTTGATCTTCCTAGTACTTCTACTTGTATTCGGCCAAACAGGTGTGATCACCTATGCGGAAACGCAATCTACAGCACCAGCATCTCCAGTAAACTTACAGATACCAACACTTGCTTTTGACGAAGACAGCATCACCCTTGTGTGGGAAAAACCAGAGGATTACAGTGATATCGTAGACTTCAATGTGTATATGAATGGCAAGAAAGTAGGAAGCGCCCTTAAGGATAACAGCGGAACAGCAAAAACCTACATTGATAATTTTTATAAAAATATCGATAAGGATGACTTTCACGTTGATATTCTTATTCATAACTTTACAGTTGAAAATCTTAAACCAAATAAGTCCTATGAATTTTATATAACATCAGTCAATAAGGATGGCGTGGAATCAGCCCCGTCAAATAAAATTACCGGTAAAACAACTAGAGTTCCTGACGTATTTAATATCGTTGATTATGGTGCTACACCAGATGATGATAAAAAGGATACGGAAGCTATTCAGGCGGCCATCGATGCGGCCACTCCAGGAGCAAAGGTATTAATTCCAGAAGGGAAATTTATCTCTGGAGGAATATGGCTTAAATCCGATATGACATTACAAGTCGATGGCTATTTACTCGGTTCCCCTGACCCTGAAGACTACAGCAGGAATTTCTGGGTTTACGATTACTCTACAGATGAGCGTTCTTACGCCCTAATCAATGCCCATACATATGATTACGGTAGCCTCAAGAATATCCGCATTGTAGGGAAAGGAACAATTGATGGGAATGGGTGGAAGACTGATACTAATAACCCTACCATAGATGAAGCTGGGAATGAGCTTCCCCACTTACTCGCCGGGAGTAATTCAAAAGTAACAGGCAATGTAAAAGTGCAAAACGGAAAGATGAGTCCGTTAGACCTTTCTTCCGATGGTACGTACGGAATTTTAGCAGCCACTCAAACGTATGCGGCTCAAGTAGAAGGAATGAATGCCAAGTCAGCCTACTCTACACGTTCTAACTTGATTACTGTACGTGGTGTTGACGGTATGTATTATGAGGGCATTACCCAACTCAATCCTTCCTTTCATGGAATTGTAAACCTTCATAGTAAAAATATTGTGGTAAATGGTACGACAGCGAAGACCTACGATGCGAATAATGCAGACGGGTTTGAGTTTGGTGACTCTCAAAACATCATGGTTTTCAATAACTTTGTTGACACGGGTGATGATGCCATTAACTTCGCTACAGGTATGGGACAAGCGGCAGTAGAGGAAGAACCAACAGGAGAAGCCTGGATCTTCAATAACTATATTCGCGAAGGTCACGGTGGAGTTGTAACAGGCAGTCATACCGGTGGCTGGATTCAAGATTTTCTAGTAGAAGATAACATCATGTATAAAACAGATGTCGGTCTGCGTGCCAAAACGAACACACCAATGGGCGGCGGAGCAAGAAATATTCTTTTTAGAGACAATGCTCTAGAAGGCATTGATGGGGACGGTCCTTTTGTCTTCACCTCCTCTTATGAAGACGCAAATGCAGCGATTCTTTATGAGCCGGCACAGAAAATTTCTCAATTCAAGGATATTACGGTTGAGAATACGACGGTTCGCAATCAGGGTGGAAGCAAGAAACAATCCATCTTGATTAATGGAAATAGTGATGTGGGTGAAGTGTATCATGAGAATATCACCTTTAGTAATGTTAAATTTGATAAAGTCTTTTCTGCCAACTTAAATTACGCAAAGGATATTAAATTTAATAATGTAACATTTACGAACGTCCTTGATAACGGCGGAAATCCATGGAGAATCAAAAATTCTACTGGTCTTGTATTCGAAAATACAACAGCTTCTCCTTCTGATGCCGCTGAAAAACCAACTTGGTCTGATCATGCAGGTGTTCAAGCTGTATCCTCAGAAGATGGAAAGAGCGTGACGTTAACCTGGAATGGGGCTTCTGACAATATAGGGGTGACAGGCTATACCGTGTATAAAGATGGAGAAAAGGTTGGTACTGACTATACAACAACGAAGCAAACCAGCTTTACTGTAACTGGTTTGACTCCAGCTAAAGAGTACAGCTTTAAGGTAGAGGCAGCGGATGCAACCGGAAACCGTACCTCTGATGGTCCGAAAGGTAAAGTTACAACTAAGGGTGAAGCGGATGTAACAGCACCGGTGCTCCCAAGCGATACGCAGCTTACAGAGCCCACCACCAAGATTTCGTCTAGTGATACTTTTAGCGGGAAGGAAGTAGATGTGGTATATCCTGGATTTACTTGGGCATCCGTTGAATGGGATGCTGCAAGTGATGACACTGGGGTTGCAGGCTATAATGTCTATACAAATGGAGAACTTCATGGATTTGCGACATCGAACAAGTATACATTACTGAACCTTCAACCTGGCACCAAATACGATGTTGAGGTCGAGGCGATCGATTTAGCTGGCAACAAAACACCATATAATAGTTCACTTCAGATCCAAACTGCTACTCCTTATGCGATTGGAGCTCCATCTTTTGATGGTGGCCTAAAGGCTGCAATTGGTAAGGATGGAAAAAGTGTAACCCTCTCTTGGAACACGGCTACAGCCATCAACCAAGAAGTGATCGGATATCGTGTCTATGTAAATGGCCAACCGATTAAGCCTGAAGAGGCTTCATTCACACCAATTAATGCAGAAATGACAACCGCAAAAACAAATTATACGGTAACAGGGCTCAAACAAGGGCAAACCTATACATTTAAAGTAGAAGCCGTTGGACGTGGAATCAAATATTCTAAAAGAGAACGCCTCTCGGATGTGGAACCAAATGGTTTGGTACCAGTTGCAGGATACCGCTGGAGCGGCTTTGGTCCAAGTGAAACCGTACATCTAATCCCAGGGAAAGCCGTTAGTGAGGAGGCTAAATCGAAGTAATTGATGAATTTAATAGTTTGGTAGTCTTTCTTCTACCTGAATTGAAGCTCCCAGTGCAGCTGGGAGCTTCGATTTATTTTATTGCACTAAGAGTAACCATCAGGCACAAGAATGACTAACGAATAATGTTATTTTGCTCTAATAGTCGAAGGGCAGTTTGAACATCGGAAACGTTGATAATAATTGCATTTTCTTCTCCTAGGTATATAGCTTTAACTTTTACAACATGGAACAAAGAATTATAGATTCTACTTAAAACTCCCGTGGTTCCCGTTTTTAAACCCTGAAGTTGTATGACCTCTTCCTCCTGATACCTTACCCCCGCTGAGCGAAGAACCTCTCGTACCACTCGATTAGATTCAGCATCATTCGAACGCGGAGGGCCCACAACAATTCTAACAAGATTCGTATCACGCATCCTTGTTATAGTGAATGCTGTAAAACTGACTCCTTCATTTGATATTTCTGCTAAAACTTCGTTAAGGATGTCATTGTTTGCAGTAAAAGTAAATTGCTGTCTTATCCGTGTGGTTAATCCTAAGCTAGTGTTGTTCACCAAACTCACTCCTTTCTATACTATTTTTCAATTAGCCTAAATCTACAAGCCTAGCTGCACTAAAGGTATTTACACCCTCACCCGGAACAGATGCTAGTATGGTTCCGGATACTGTGCTTTGCACAAAAACCGTTACTTCATCCCCTGCTTTTAGATTTAAGATGGCGGTGACCTGTACTGCATTAGCGAACCGGACACCCTTGCCCCAGAAATCATTGTCTGCTGATTCAAAAGGTTCATTATTTATTCTAAACTCTATACGTGTCCTGTAATTCTCACGAAAACTATCAGGTGTGAATCCAACAGTTGAAGTTACTAAATACACACCATCCCTGCGTGGTTCAAAGATGGATGGACACGGTTCATATTCACGACCAAGATCAAATTCTTCCTTGTCAAAAAAGACTTGTACAGATTTATTGGCTTTCACTTCTTGATCTTGGGTATTCACAGCACAAAAGGCAGATTCTTTTTTGTTACTGTCATGGCCTTTATGACTATGATGCCTTTTGTTACCTTTTTCATTTTCACAATCCTGGTAATGACCGTGATGATCATTATTTTTGTTATTACTATTTCCCACTCTATTCACCTCCAAAATTAATGGATCTAGGAATCATACACCTTTATCAATTAATTTTATGTTTATAAAAAATAAGAGTAATGGTGTTTGTCCACCAAACAGGTATAAATGAGTAGAATGTCTATCTGGAGCAAGATCTGGAAATAAAAATCCGTTTAAAACTTTCTCACTTTTTATCCAGTTTCAAAATAGGACAGACGCATTTATTCGTATGATTATCAAAGGTATACTATTCTAAAAAAATTTGGACAGCCCTTTTTTCTATTTCTTGTTATATATGCTGATAACTTCTACCTAGCATTTCATAGTATGAATGGTGTAAGAGGCCTCTTATAAAACTAGTGAAAGAAAGAGGTGAAGTAATATGGCTATTTCTGTTCAACAAACTCCTAGTGATACTCTTGGTACTCTTCTTTGTCTACTTGGAAGATTTTTAGTCTATCTCCTTCTCATTGTTGTCGCTCTTCTTGCAGACCTATTAATCAATACAGCTACTGGTGATATGATTAGAGCGCTTGCTACTGATATTGCTAGTCAGGGTTGTTAACGAAAAACCTATATAACACTATTCAGTTTTTAAGTTCCTAATCTGAGTGTTAAGCCTAGAAGATGAGCAGCTGGTCTTCTAGGTTTTTTTCAAAAATAAAATGGTTGCATTTGAATCAATTGTTCTCAACCAAAGGGGGTTAAATAATGAATGAAAATAACGAAGAAAAAAATGGAATAACTAATAGTAGTACGGCAGACAATGCTTTCGAGAACTTAGCTGGCAATTTGTTAAAAAATGAAAAATCCTTAGGTTCTATCATGCAGTTAGCAACAACTCTTCTAAAAAATGATTCTCTCCTACATGCTATTACAGAACGTGCTGCAGCCAATCAAAGTTCTAAAAATCCAGTTACTAAAGATGAAAAACAAGAAAATACAATACCTACTGTAATCCAAAATCAAGAGAATGCTACTAAGGATATATCACTTGAGCTTTCTATCCTATCTCAGAAACTAGATCATATCATTAATGATATTTCTGACTTGAAAATAGGATTGCAAGACTTAAAAGAACAAAATAGTAAGTTATTTAAAAAAAGTAAAAAATAACATACAAAAGGGTTGGAGAAATATTCTCCAACCCTTAATTTCGACTTGTTTCTTAGTAGAGGAATACTGCCAATACATAATGGAAATTAAATATTTCAGAGAACCCAAGAGAAAACAGACGCTCTTATCCTGTTGCTTTATGAAAATATTGTACCTTGAAGCTTACAGGAATTAGCTAATTATTAAAAAAATAAAAATATTCTATCTATTGTGATAAAATATTTATATTAATTCATTAGGAGGCAAACCAATGAAAAAAAATAAGTTAGTGATTGTAGGAGTGGGCCATGTTGGCTCTTATGTTCTTGCGGATGCCATGAAATTAGGATTATTTGCGGAAATAGCTGTCATTGATATAGATAAGGATGTTGCTTATGGCGAAGCTCTTGACCAAGAACATGCTACCGCTCTTACATATATGTCAAATACAACCGTACGTGCTGGAGATTATTCCGAATGTTCCGATGCGGATGTGATTATCTGTGCTGCTGGTCCGAGTATGATAAAAAATGACAAAGATGCGATGCCGGACAGGGCACAATTGGCTGTTGTCAATTCAGTTGTAATTCGTGAAGTCATGACTGGAATCACTAAATATACGAAAAACGCAGTCATTATTATGATAACAAATCCTTTAGATACAATGGTGTACATAGCAGAAAATGAATTCAGCTATCCGAAAGGACGTATATTTGGAACCGGAACTATGCTTGATTCCGCACGTCTTCGTAAAATAATTGCAACTAATTATGACATCGATCCAAAAAGTGTGACAGGTTATATGATGGGCGAACACGGACATACAGCTTTCCCAGTATTAAGCCGCTTAAGCGTGCAAGGATTTGGTGAAAAAGAATTAGACCAAGTTCTTCAAGGAAAAGAACCATTAAGTCGGGAAAGTATTAAACAAAAAGTTGTAAAGGCAGCATTTGATGTGCTAAATGGAAAAGGGTGGACAAATGCAGGTGTTGCCCAAGCTGCTGTTACACTAGCAAAGACAGTTATGCTGGATGAACGCAGTGTTTATCCTGTGTGTACAACACTACACGGACAATATGGATATTATGGAGATGTCGCATTAAGTATGCCATGCGTCATCGGCAGAAGTGGCGTAGAAAAACAATTAGAGATTGCTCTCGATGATCAAGAACTTGAATGGCTGCATCAATCAGCGGAATATATAAAAGAAACGATGAAAGTAGCAAAGACAGGGAAGAATTCATCATTAATCCTAAAATCGTAGGTCTGTATAATTATAATTGCTACTTGCATTTCTTTTTTAGGCGAACAGGATTTGTACTGTTCGTCTTTTAATTTTTTGAGAGGCTGCTTGCCTCTCTCAAAGTAACGCAAGAAATAAAAAAGAAGCCTCCCAAAAGTTTACTCAACCTATGAGAAGCCTCCGTTAAAATATTCAAAATGTTATCATTTCACTCTCTTACTTTAAAAACCTTAATCATGGCTTCGAGAGCGTTATTACATCATGCCGCCCATTCCACCCATACCGCTCATGTCAGGCATGCCGCCTTGACCAGCAGGTTCTGGCTTGTCAGCAACAACTGCTTCAGTTGTTAAGAACATAGCTGCTACGGATGCAGCGTTTTGAAGTGCTGAACGTGTCACCTTAGTTGGGTCAACGATACCAGCTTGAATCATGTTTACCCATTCGCCATTAGCAGCGTTGAAGCCTGTGCCAACTTCTTCGCGCTTTAAGCGGTCAACGATAACAGATCCTTCAAGACCAGCGTTGTGAGCGATTGTGCGTACAGGCTCTTCCATCGCACGTAATACGATGTTGATACCAGTTTGTACGTCGCCTTCCGCTTGAATTTCAGCTACTTTGCTGTATACGTTTAGAAGGGCTACACCACCACCGGATACGATACCTTCTTCAACTGCAGCACGAGTTGAGTTCAATGCGTCTTCGATACGAAGCTTGCGCTCTTTTAATTCTGTTTCAGTTGCAGCACCAACTTTGATGACTGCTACACCGCCAGCTAACTTAGCTAAGCGCTCTTGTAATTTTTCACGGTCAAATTCAGAAGTTGTTTCTTCTAATTGAACACGGATTTGGTTTACACGAGCTTCGATTTCTTCCGTAGCTCCTGCACCTTCAACGATTGTTGTATTTTCTTTTGTTACAACCACTTTAGAAGCGCGTCCTAAAGATGCGATTGTAGCAGATTTAAGTTCACGGCCAAGCTCTTCAGTGATTACTTCACCTCCAGTTAATGCAGCGATATCTTCAAGCATAGCTTTACGACGGTCACCGAAGCCAGGAGCTTTAACAGCTACTGCATTGAACGTTCCGCGAAGCTTATTCACTACTAATGTAGATAATGCTTCACCTTCGATATCTTCAGCAACAAGTAATAATGGCTTACCTTGTTGTACCACTTGCTCAAGTACTGGAAGGATTTCTTGAATGCTAGAAATCTTCTTGTCAGTGATTAAGATATATGGATTTTCTAAAACAGCTTCCATTTTGTCCGTGTTTGTTACCATGTAAGCTGATACATATCCACGGTCAAATTGCATACCTTCAACAACGTCTAATTCAGTTGTGAAGCCTTTAGATTCTTCGATTGTGATTACGCCGTCGTTACCAACGCGCTCCATTGCTTCAGCAATCAATTGACCTACTTCTTCGTCAGCAGCAGAGATGGCAGCAACTTGTGCGATAGACGCTTTGTTTTCGATTGGTTTAGAAATAGCTTTTAATTCTTCAACAGCAGTTACAACTGCTTTTTCGATCCCTTTACGGATACCCATTGGGTTCGCACCTGCAGTCACGTTCTTTAAGCCTTCGCGAATCATCGCTTGTGCAAGAACAGTTGCAGTTGTTGTACCGTCACCGGCAACATCGTTAGTTTTGCTAGCTACTTCTGCAACAAGCTTTGCACCCATGTTTTCGAATGCATCTTCTAATTCGATTTCTTTTGCAATCGTTACACCATCATTTGTGATAAGTGGTGAACCGAATTTTTTCTCAAGAACCACGTTGCGTCCTTTAGGTCCAAGAGTAACTTTAACAGCGTTTGCTAGGGCATCAACACCACGTAACATTGCGCGGCGTGCTTCTTCACTAAACATAATCTCTTTAGCCATTTTTCAAAAAACCTCCTCATAAGTTTTCAATTTTATATTTTTGTATGAACCTTACTCAACAATAGCAAGGATATCGCTTTCACGTAAAATTAAGTATTCAACACCCTGGTATTTCACTTCTGTACCAGCGTATTTTGAGAAGATAATGCGATTGCCTTCAGTAACATCAAGTGCTACACGCTCTCCGCTTTCAAGTACACGGCCAGTACCAACGGCAACAACTTTTCCTTCCTGAGGCTTTTCTTTCGCTGAATCTGGTAATACGATACCGCTTGCAGTTTTTTCTTCTGATTCAACAAGCTCAATGATAATGCGATCACCTAATGGTCTTAACAAATCAAACAACCTCCTCAAATATATATGTAGTTCTGTCATTATTAGCACTCTCGTTCAATGAGTGCTAACACAATTATTATAATAATGAATCTGACTTTTTTTTGCAAGTATGAAGCACAAAAATTTTTGGTAAAAAAATCATTTTTGACAACCTTATAAAGTATGCGATGAAGAGGACATTCTATACCTGCCTTTGGAAAATAGTTCATCTAAATTGAAACAAGGCTCATTTTAAGAGTAAAATAGAAAATAGCGTAATAAAGATAAGAATACAGTTTAATTAAATTATATAGATGTACGAAAAGGAGATTAGCATTTGAAAAAAGAATATTGGTGGATCATCATTGTATATATTGCTATGCAGCTTTCCAGTCTAGTTGGACTGCCATTATTACTATTCGGTTTTAAATATGCAGGAATTAATCAAAGGCTCGCTGTTCCAATTTGGTTGATTGCGAGCTTTTCTATAGCCCTCATCATCATTCTTTTCCTCTTACGGAAAGAATTCAACACAAAAAGACTAGAGGAAAGAAACAGTTCTTTCGGCCCGTCCATCGCTTGGGCGATCTTTGGTGTCTTTTTAGCGTTATTTGCTCAATATATTGCGGCCATCATCGAAAGTCTTTTAGGAATTAAAATGGGCTCGGAGAACACGAAGGACATACTAACCATCATCGACACATTACCGCTGGCCATACTCGTGACAAGTATTTTCGGTCCGATCTTAGAAGAAATCGTGTTTCGAAAAATTATTTTCGGTGCTCTTTATAAGCGATTTAATTTCTTTATCTCCGCTTTGATTAGCTCGGTGGTTTTTGCTTTAGCACATATGGAGCCTGTTCACATTTTGCTTTATTCGGCTATGGGCTTAACCTTTGCCTTTTTATATGTAAAAACCAAGCGCATTTGGGTGCCGATTTTTGCCCATGTAACCATGAACACCATGGTTGTCTTAGTCCAATCAGTCTATAAAGACGATATTGAAAGACTGCAGCGTGAGGCTGAGGCGGTTCAAAACTTTATCGGAGGATTCTTATGAGACGTTCACCTTTGTTATCCGGTTTGATTTATTTCCTACTTGGCGGGTTATTTACTTACTTCGCCATTGACGATGTGCAAAAAAACGGCTGGGGCTTCTTTAGCTATTTATTAGTCGTTCTCGCCACCTTCGACTTCGGATCAGGCCTAAAAATGATCACCTTTCATTTTAAATATAAGGATAAACTGAAAAAATAAGCTTATAGTAGCTAAAATTAAACTTTTTAGCTACTATAAGCTCTTTTTTTCGTATAAAATTACACTCTCTTTGAAGAATTTATATTTTATCAGCGAATTTTTAACCTTTATCGGCGAATTTATGTATTTTATCAGCGAATTCATGCGATTTATCAGCGAATCACAAAAAAAGGGTGTCAGGCACCATGTGAAATTTTCACAATGGTGCCTGACACCTTTTATTTTGAAGCTTCTCCCCGGTGAATGACCATTCGTTCTTTGCCTAAGATAAAGATAAACAAGAACGCCAGACCTGCTGGTACCAATGCCCATGTAAAGGTATGGACAATCGAGCTGGAAAGAGCATCCGTAATTTTATCAAGAATCTGTGGAGGGATCATCTTTCGCCCTTCCTCTGATAATAACGCCCGTGAATCCCCGAACGCTCCACCCTTCGGCATCGGTCCCATTCCAGCGAAGGCTTTTTCCAGAGCCTCTGTAAAATCATTTCGTTGAATCGTGCCAAAAATGGTAATCCCAATCGTCATGCCAAGGGAACGAATAAAGTTGCTTGTTGAAGTCGCTGAGCCCCTCTGCTCCATGCCAAACGGATGAATCGCCGCCATACTCAACACCGAAAATGAGAAGCCCACTCCCAGTCCGATGACAATCATGTACACCGTTAATATCGCCCGGCTGGTTTCTGGAGTAATCGTACTTAAAAGCAAAAATCCACCTATCAGAATAACTGCCGACAAAAACATGATATTACGGTAGCTCATTTTGGTGGTCAAAAACCCGCCTACTTGCGCAGTCACCACCGACCCAAGCATCATCGGTAATAAAATTAAACCAGAATTCGTTGCACTGCCTCCATACACCCCTTGGACAAAAATCGGTATGTATACCGTCCCCGCCATAAAGGCTGCACCATAAAACAGACCGACAATCGTACTTCCAGCAAACAACCGGTTTTTAAACATCGAAAATGAAATGATGGGATCCTTTGCCTTTTTCTCAGCAAATAAAAAGACGAAAAACAAAATCACAAATCCTGCAAATAAGCTTAAAATAATCACTGAATCCCAATCATATTTCTGTCCACCCAGCTCCAAGGCAAACATTAAGCAGACGACCGCGCTGACTAATGTCACCGCTCCCCACCAGTCAATCGTTTGCTTTTGATGAATCGGTGACTCTTTGTAAGCCATCACGATAAAGATTAATGATAAAATTCCAAGCGGCATATTAATATAGAAAATCCAATGCCAGCTGATATGATCCGTAATATACGCCCCTAGCAACGGTCCAAAAATACTTGATAAACCAAAGACGGCTCCAAACAATCCGCCCATCTTCCCGCGTTTTTCAGGTGGAAAGAGATCAAACATGATCGTAAAGGCAATCGGCACAAGTGCGCCGCCGCCAATCCCTTGAATCGCACGGTAAATACTTAACTGTGTAATCGTTTCGGCTGTACCACATAAAGCGGATCCTGCCATAAACAAAATAAGCCCAAAAATAAAGAACCGCTTCCGTCCGTACATGTCAGACAATTTCCCGAAGATCGGCATCCCCGCCATCTCTGCCACCATATAAGCAGAAACAACCCAAACGAAGCTTTCCAGTCCGCCGAGGTCACCAACAATCGTCCCCATTGCGGTAACAACGATGGTATTATCCATTGATGCCATTAAGATACCTAATAATAGGCCTGCGACTACTAAGCCTAATTTACTATCTTTTGCTGTCATCCCCTGTCCCCCTCTAAACCTTCGTTTTTGTTTTTATAGTGGCGCTAGGGTCATGGATTAAATCCTCTCGATACTCCACCAAACCGATGTCACATCCAGGTCCGATTTTCACAATATTTCCCCGAACGACTGCCGCTTTTGTGTTTTCTAAGTACACCTCATCGCCTTCGATGATTTTCGCATCGAGAAAGCCAGCCTTCTTTGAGAGTGGAATATTGGTGAATGGAATAAACCACGATCCTCTTTTTACCGAAATCTTCCCGCCGCCAATCTCCTCCGCTGTGCTCTCACCAAAGCTCAGGATAATTTTAACGGTGTCCGCAGAGAGCAACCCCTTAATTTCAAAGCCGCCGCTCGAGTCAAATTTCTCATACTCAACGTCACCTTTAACAGAGATACTTCCTTTAATAACGGCTGACTCGCCCACCAAGCGGTCATTCGCCTCTAACAAGCCAAAAATCTTCATTTTTTTCAAATGTGCCTTCCCACCCACGGTCATTGTGCCCATGACAAGGGCTTCCTCTGCCTCCATCGATCCCTTGACCTCAGCCTCACCCAAGATTTTAGCGGATCGTGTTTTCACATTTTCGCACGCCTCACTTGTTCCATATACATGAAAGCTGGAGCAGTCCACATTATTGACGATCGTTCCTTCTCCTCTTATGCTGATTTTTCTATATTGGCCGCCAGGATAACTCCCAGAACCATTAATGATCAGGTTACTGCTTTTCTCCATTGTCCTACCCCCCTATTACACTTTTATGCTTTCTTTGACTACAGCATTTTTATGTTGTGAAAAATCTTCCCGGTACTCTACGACACCAATTTCACAATTCCGGCCAATCTTTACCTGATTCCCCCGTACAACCTTGGCAATGGTATTCTCTAGTTCAATTTTGTCCCCTTCAATGAATTCCGCTTCGAGCTGAGTGGAAAACAACGGTTTAATGAGACTTTCGAAAAAGGAACCTCTATGTTTCACCGAAATGGTTTCACCGCCGATTTCCTTTGCCTTACATGGGCCATGAAGTTGAATTGTAATTTGTTCGGCATTTAATAACCCGCCTATAGCAAATTGAGAATCTGCTTTAAAAATCTCTGCCTCACAATCTCCCTCTACCCTTAACACCCCATTAATTTTAATTTCCTCACTTTTGACTTTTCCACCAACAGATGCCTTGCCGGAAACCTTTAATTTTTTCACATATAGATTTTCGCCAATCTTTGCCGTTCCATCTATCGATAGCTGCTGGGATTCAATCGTTCCCTTGACCTTTGCTTTACCGTTTATTTTCGTCTGTTCACTTGTCACATTCCCATCCACGGTCCCGAAACCATTACTTTCAAACTCTATGCAATCAATATCACTGTTAACCGTACCGAATCCATTTACAATGACCTGGCGGAACGCCCCGCCATTGGAAGCACCGAAACCATTGATGACTAAGTCTCCTTTTTCCTTCATATCCATGTATATTCTCCTTTATAATAATTTTGCCTTGATCTCTTCCATACACGACATCAGTGAAAGCTGTACAACCATTTTCGTCCCCAGATCCATATGCAGTGCTTCCGCGTTAATGAGCAAGAGACACGACGACACCCCAAGCTTCCTTGTTATCACTAATTCACAGCTTTTTTGTTTGATTAAAGCAGCATGCTCCTTTAACACCTGAAGTAGCATCTTTCCTTCATCTTGATTAATCTCACCAGATTGCAGAAGCTTCTCAAGCACATATACCTCAAGCATCCTAGTAATCGTAAACGTAGGACTTCCTTTTTCATTCTCAAGGTAAAAATCCATAACAACAGTTGAAACAATGTTACGTTTTACTAGCTCATCTTTTCCTAACTGCGAGTCAGAAATATTTGGTGAAAACATATCAGCCAGTTCATCTAGTGATAAATTTTCTTTCATTGTTTGGATTTTATTGATTCTTCCTAGGATCTTCTCTTTTGGAAAAAAGGTCTCCTGTCCAGTAAAGGTTGATTTACGTATGAACCATTCTTCTGGAATAAGGTCCTTTCGCTTCCATCTATATAACTGTCCATATGAAATTCCCGCTAATTCTAATAGGTCTTTTTTTGAGATTAACTCCTCGCTCATGATAAAAACCCCTTTCTATTTACCAATGTAACATAACACTGTTACGCATGTAAAGTTGTAACTTACATATTTTTGTAAATAAAAAAGGCCTCCTACGATGGAATCATCGTAAAAGGCCTTACCCTGTTCTATTCTTCTACATCCACTGTCGGATAGTGCTTTAAAAAGTAAACCAATGATTGCAGTTCCACTGCTAGGTCAATATGGTGAACCCGAATCGACCCTGGTACATTTAACCGAGCAGGCGTAAAGTTTAAAATCCCTTTGACTTCCGCTTTTACCAGTCGGTCCGTTATCATTTGCGCAACAGGAGCGGGCACCGTTAAAATAGCCACCTGAATATCACTATTTTCTAATACCTTCTCCAAATCATCCATATGATGAACCGGAACTTCACGGATCATTGTCCCCATTTTTTCCGGATCGACATCAAACGCGACTTCGATCTTCGTATTGTTATTTTTTAAAAAGTTATAATTTAAAAAGGCAGTCCCCAAATTACCGACCCCAATTAACGCAACCTTTGTTAATTCATCCTGATCCAGCGTTTTCCGGAAAAAGGTTAACAAATAATTAACATTATAGCCATACCCCTTCTTACCTAATGCCCCAAAATAGGAAAAGTCACGGCGAATCGTTGCCGAGTCGACCTTTACCGCTTCACTTAACTCTGCAGATGAAACTCTTTGTTTGCCGGAAGTATGCAGGTTCTTTAAAAATCGATAATAGAGGGGCAGCCGTTTCGCTGTCGCCTGTGGTATTTTCATCGTTTCGTTACTCATATTCTCCCACACCCCATGAATGGTTTTTTAACTCTTATTTAACCTGTTCATTTCTTCTAAAATCACCGTTTTTACCGCCTGTTTTTTCCACTAAATAGGTGGGTCCAATAACCATCCCTTTATCAACTGCCTTACACATATCATAAACGGTTAAAGCACAAGCAGATGCAGCTGTGAGCGCTTCCATTTCCACACCTGTATTCCCCTTTGTTTTGACCGCTGCCTCAATATGTAATTGAAAGTTCCCTGTTTGATCCTCTTCCCATGAAAAAGAAATATTCACACCAGTCAGTGGAATGGGATGACACATAGGAATGAGATCCCATGTTTTTTTAGCCGCCATCACAGCAGCCACCTGGGCAACAGCTAACACATCGCCCTTTTTCATCTCATGATTGGTTATTTTGTCAAAAATCTCTTTACTTACAGTTATGCTAGAATGAGCAAGAGCAGTACGTGCTGTCTCAGGCTTGTCGCTGACATCTACCATCTTGGCTCTGCCTTCTTCATTAAAATGCGTAAATTCGGCCATATAAAAAATCCTCCTACCAAAAAATAATACACTATTTTCCCTTTTATGTGTGTGAAACTTTGAACGAATCACTAGTTTTTTTATAAGAACAATAGCTCAAGAGTCCGGTTATTGCCGTTGTTCCGCTAATACGGTACACTAGTCCTAAGTAATAGAGGTGAATAAAATGATTTTATTGCAAGTGAATCAATTACAAAAATTTTATGGTGCTGACCTTATTTTATCGAATATAAAGCTAGAATTACAAACGCGAGACCGTGTGGCCCTTGTTGGCCGAAATGGCGCAGGGAAATCGACCTTATTAAAGATTATTGCCGGACATTTGTCTCATGATGGCGGTGAAATCATCAAACCAAAAGAAGTAACCATCGGGTATTTAGCTCAAAACACAGGATTAGAATCCAAATTGACCATTTGGGATGAAATGTTAACCGTATTTGAACCACTTCAAATCATGGAAAAATCGCTCCGCAAACTAGAAGAACAAATGGCCGATCCTTCTGTGTTTGAAGACCCAAGTAAGTACGAACGGGTGCTGAAAGAATATGATATCCTCCAAGTAAAATTCAAAGAGCAGGGCGGATACCAGTTTGAAGCTGACATTCGCTCGGTTCTACACGGTTTAAACTTCCAGGATCATTCTCTCATGATTGCTAGTTTAAGCGGTGGTCAAAAAACCCGACTTGCTTTGGGGAAATTACTGCTAACGAAACCTGATATTTTAATATTGGACGAGCCTACCAACCATCTGGATATTGATACCCTTTCATGGCTGGAGCAATATTTGCAGGGTTACGATGGTGCGATTTTAATCGTCTCTCACGACCGCTACTTCTTAGATAAAGTCGTGAATCAGGTCTATGAAGTATCCCGCAAGCAAATCCAAAGGTTTCCGGGTAACTATAGTTCTTACCTTGATCAAAAAGCGGCTAATTATGAGCGCAATTTGAAGCTTTATGAAAAACAACAGCAAGAGGTCGCTAATTTGCAGGATTTTATCCAACGGAATCTAGCAAGAGCGTCCACCACCAAACAAGCGCAAAGCCGCCGGAAAAAGCTGGAGAAAATGGACTTAATGGATCGACCTCTTGGTGATGAAAAGTCTGCCACTTTCTCTTTTGAAATTGAAAGACCAACCGGGAATGATGTATTAACTGTCGATTCTCTTGCGGTGGGCTACGATGGAGAGAAGGTATCTGAGGCGATCTCGTTCCGGGCCTTTAAAGGGGAAAGCATTGCTCTTGTGGGTCCAAATGGAATTGGTAAGTCTACGCTTCTAAAAACGATTATTAAGAAGCTCCCTGCCCTTGCCGGAACCATCCAGTATGGAACAAACCTTTCCATTGGCTATTACGACCAGGAACAGGCGGAATTAACCTCTAATAAGCGTGTTTTAAATGAGCTTTGGGATGATTATCCGCTGAAAAGTGAAAAAGAGATCCGAACCGTACTTGGAAACTTCTTATTCTCTGGTGATGATGTGTTAAAAATAGTCTCCACTCTTAGCGGCGGGGAGAAAGCTCGGTTAGCACTTGCCAAACTGATGCTAGAAAAGGCCAATGTACTCATTCTTGACGAGCCTACGAACCACCTGGACCTTGATAGTAAGGAAGTCCTTGAGAATGCATTGATTGATTATCCCGGTACCATTTTGTTTGTATCCCATGACCGGTATTTTATTAACCGGATTGCCACTAAGGTATTGGAGTTAAGCAGACATGGCAGCATGGAGTATCTTGGGGATTATGATTATTATCTTGAAAAAAAGCTCGAGCAGGAAGAATTGGCTGCATTAGCACTAGCAGAATCCACTAAAAAGGCTTCACAGGTTGAAGCTCTCGAGAAAAACTCTTATCAACAGGATAAAGAAAGCAAAAAACTGGAGCGCCAGCGCAAAAGGAAGCTAGAAGAGATCGAGGGACGGATTGAAGAGCTTGAGGAACAAATTCAGGAGTGCGAACAGCAGTTATGCGATCCAGTAGTGTTTCAAAATCACGAAAAAGTGTTAGAGATTAACATAAAAAGCGAAAAAGCGAAGGCTGAGCTTGAGCAATTGATGGAAGAGTGGGCTGAGCTGGCTGATTAATAGGAAAAACCGGGCGGATGCGCCCGGTTTTTTACTATATTTATGCTGTTTTGAAGGTAGGGAATTTTTTTCTACACGTTTTTGTCATTTATCTACACAAAAATTGCTTTTATCTACACAGTTTGAGATTATTTCTACACACTTCTCGGTTTTATCTACACACTTTCATCATTTATCTACAATTTTTAATAAAACCGTCCTTTTTCCACAGCCTTATCTACATTTCAAAGCTTACTATTTCAGTTATTCCACACACTTTTCCACATTATCCACAGTTAGTACTGTTTTTATCCACATTGTCCACAGTTTAACCTTTAGTTATCCACAAACCGCAAAATTTTCAATCATTTAAAAAATTAATTATCCACAAAAAAACCGTTCCATGATGGAACGGTTACTCATTATTATGCATTTCAATATCCAAACCTGGATTCGCATTAAGCGCAAGACCTGCTCTGATTCCTTTTTCAAACATGATACTTCCTGCTGCCGCAATCATAGCTGCATTATCGGTGCACAAGGATAACGGAGGAATCACTAATTCAATATCAGGTTGGTCAGCAAACGCCTTTTCTAGTGCATGTCTTAGTCCTTTATTGGCTGCCACTCCGCCAGCTACTAATACTTGCTTCACGCCATACTGGGCAACAGCCTTTTCTGTCTTTTTCACCAGCACTTCAATGACACTAGCTTGGAAGCTTGCCGCAAGATCTTCTGGAGCAATCGTTTCACCGCGCTGTTCCGCATTGTGAACCGTATTAATGACAGCGGACTTCAGGCCACTAAAACTAAAGTCAAACGAACCTTCTTCCAGCCATGCTCTAGGTAAATCAATCGTTGGACTTCCTTCCTGAGCTAAGCGATCAATATGTGGACCACCGGGATACGGCATATTTAACGTTCGTGCCACCTTATCATAGGCTTCTCCCGCCGCGTCATCTCTCGTTTCGCCTATTACTTCAAAGTGACCGTGCTCTTTCATATAAACAAGCTCTGTATGGCCACCAGAGACCACCAGAGACAACAAAGGAAATTTCAGTTCTGTTACCAGCCGGTTTGCATAGATATGCCCGGCAATATGGTGGACCGGTACAAGTGGCTTATTATGGGCAAACGCCAAAGCCTTTGCAGCATTTACACCAATTAATAGCGCACCTACTAATCCAGGACCCTCTGTGACAGCAATGGCATCCAAGTCAGCCATTGTAAGGTTTGCCTGATTCAAAGCTTCCTCCATCACGATGGTCATTTGCTCAACATGGTGACGAGAAGCAATTTCAGGTACTACTCCTCCAAACCGCTTATGACTTTCTATTTGAGATGCCACGACATTGGCTACAATCTCACGGCCGTTTTTAACAATCGCTACTGCCGTCTCATCACAGCTTGTTTCTATTGCTAAAATATACTGATCTTTTTTCATAAATTCACCCACATTACTAGTGCATCTTCTTGGTTATCTGAATAATAATTTTTTCGAATCCCGCCATTTTGAAATCCTAATTTCCGATAAAGGGATTGTGCGACATGATTCGTTACCCTTACTTCAAGCGTCATACTTCTAGCTCCTAACTCCCTAGCAACAGACATTAACTTTGTCATTAATGCCTCTCCTAGCTTTTTCCCCCGATATCCAGGCATTATGGCCACGTTCGTCACGTGTGCTTCATCGATGACAACCCATGTTCCACAATAGCCAATGATTTGATTTTCTTCCTCAAGGACAATATAGACAGCGAATTTATTATTGTGTATTTCATTATAAAATGCTTCCCTGCTCCAGGGAGTAGTAAAAGACGCATGTTCTACCTCTAGTACTTGGTCTATATCCTCTTCCCTCATATATCGAAAAACATAAGAATCTACCATATTTCTCTTTCCCTATCCATTTTATATTTTTCCTTTTGCTTCAAGCCACTTGGCTTCCGCTTCTGCTAAACGTATATAATTTGGTACAAAAGAATGTAGGTCATCTCCAGCTAAATCCTTTCCTAATAAAGCAAGTTCGGCCGGACGAGGGTTATGTTCTGTCATACTTGCAAAAATGGCTTTAGATCCCAAGACTTCTTCAATTTTAGCTTTATGAATCGGCAGGTCATTTCCAACAAATAAGATGGGCTTATCCGAATCTGATAACCTTTCTACCCAGTCAGCAAGCATCACTAACTGATCCTGTTTCACCACCGTAAGCTTTCCGTCTACAAATTGATATAAGCCAGTATAGACTTGTCCTCTTCTAGCATCAAACAATGGAGATACCATTCCATCAAAGTACCGTCCAGTTCCTGCGGCTAAAATTTCTAAACTTGAAACACCCACAAGCGGGATATTAAGAGTCCATGCTAGTGTTTTTGCAATCGTAACACCGATTCTTACTCCTGTATAAGACCCAGGTCCTTCAGCAACCACAATCTTCGTTAAATCTGCTGGTACCCGTTCACAATCACTCATTAAAGTTTCAATAGCCGGCATAATCCGAACAGAGTGATTCTTTTTTAAATTAGTAATGTATTCTCCTAATACTTGATTCTCTTCTAAAAGCGCTACTCCTAACGCATAATTAGAAGTATCTATCGCCAATACTGTCATCTGAAAATCTCCTTACATAGTTGCTCATATCTCTTGCCCTTTGGTACGAATACCATTTTCCTTTGATCTCCCTCTTCACGATACAGGAAAATAGTTAATCGTTCTTGTGGAAGCTGCTCTTCAATTAAATGAGCCCATTCCACTACTGTAACGCCGTCCCCTTCAAAGTATTCATCAAAACCAAGATCTTCAAAAGCATCCGCTACTCGATAGACATCCATATGATACAAGGGCAGCCTGCCATTATATTCTTTAATAATTGTAAAAGTAGGGCTGTTAACGGTTTTCTTAACTTGCAACCCTTTAGCAAGGCCTTTGGTAAAGGTCGTTTTTCCGGCACCTAAATCACCCTCAAGGGCAATTACATCCCCGGGCTGTAAAAGCTGAGCTAAGCGTTCAGCCAAGTTAGAAGTTTCCTCAGAATTTGTAGTCTTCCATTCGAATTGATTCATTCAATCACCTTTTACTTTCCTAGCAATCCTTTACTCCCATTTTACCTTATTTAATTGCAAAAAAAACCTTAGGATCTCCTCCTAAGGACGCTTTTCCATATGTAGTGTACATAATTATAACCCTATTGAGCAAAAAAACCTAATATAATGGCATAAAAAAAAGCCGAAACTTGGTTTCGTACTTGATTTTAGCATATATATGGCGGTCCGGACGGGACTCGAACCCGCGACCTCCTGCGTGACAGGCAGGCATTCTAACCAACTGAACTACCGGACCATATTGCGGGGACAGGATTTGAACCTGCGACCTTCGGGTTATGAGCCCGACGAGCTACCAGACTGCTCCACCCCGCGACGATTAAAAGTATAAAAATTGATAAACAGCCTGGCAACGTCCTACTCTCACAGGGACTTTCGTCCCAACTACCATTGGCGCTGAGAAGCTTAACTTCCGTGTTCGGTATGGGAACGGGTGTGACCTTCTCGCCATAGTTACCAGACTATTTTGTTTGAGAGATCGTTCTCTCAAAACTAGATAATGTAGAAGAAGTGTTTGTAAACTACGAGTTCGCTTTAAAAATTGGTTAAGTCCTCGAACGATTAGTATCAGTCAGCTCCACATGTTACCACGCTTCCACCTCTGACCTATCAACCTGATCATCTTTCAGGGTTCTTACTAGCTTGACGCTATGGGAAATCTCATCTTGAGGGGGGCTTCATGCTTAGATGCTTTCAGCACTTATCCCGTCCGCACATAGCTACCCAGCGATGCCTTTGGCAAGACAACTGGTACACCAGCGGTGCGTCCATCCCGGTCCTCTCGTACTAAGGACAGCTCCTCTCAAATTTCCTGCGCCCACGACGGATAGGGACCGAACTGTCTCACGACGTTCTGAACCCAGCTCGCGTACCGCTTTAATGGGCGAACAGCCCAACCCTTGGGACCGACTACAGCCCCAGGATGCGATGAGCCGACATCGAGGTGCCAAACCTCCCCGTCGATGTGGACTCTTGGGGGAGATAAGCCTGTTATCCCCGGGGTAGCTTTTATCCGTTGAGCGATGGCCCTTCCATGCGGAACCACCGGATCACTAAGCCCGACTTTCGTCCCT
>NZ_JAVIZM010000001.1:422500-437500 GCF_031453555.1 Bacillus sp. SLBN-46
GGCTCTTCATTCAAATTCATCTTAATAAAGTGACATTTCGCTGTTTTGCTTCTCTTAATAAGAAGATATACTTCGCTTCTGCAATTTTTGTTTGGCAAATAACCTCTTCGGAAGGATCAAAACTTTTTTCCAATAGCTGTTTTTCTTGCTGCCAATGATCTTTCAAACGATTCAACTGTATCAAGAGCTTTTCATCATACTCTTTTCGAAGCCGTCCTTTACGTCGAAAAAACATACTTTTTTTCCTCCGAATTTTATCTTATAGTTCCCGTCGGCCCTCTATTGCTTTCGATAAGGTTACTTCATCAGCATACTCAAGGTCCCCGCCAACTGGTAGTCCATGGGCAATTCTTGTCGTCTTAATACCTGATGGCTTTAACAAACGAGAGATATACATAGCCGTTGCTTCACCTTCAATATTCGGATTCGTAGCCAAAATGACTTCCTGTACAGTTTCATCCTGAAGACGTTTTAATAAATCAGGAATATTAATATCCTCTGGACCTATCCCGTCCATCGGAGAAATAGCTCCATGTAACACATGATATAACCCGTTGAATTCCTTCATCTTTTCCATTGCAATAACATCCTTTGGATCCTGAACTACACAAATGATACTTCTATCCCTGCGTTGATCTTCACATATATAACAAGGATCCTGATCGGTGATGTGACCACAAACAGAACAATACGTTAAATTACGCTTCGCATTCACAAGCGCTTTTGCAAAATCAAGGACGGTGTCCTCTTTCATACTTAACACGTAAAAGGCCAGGCGTGCAGCCGTTTTCGGGCCGATTCCTGGCAGTTTCATAAAGCTATCGATGAGCTTAGAAATCGGTTCAGGATAATGCATTACTATTTTTCCCCTTTAATAAAAGAGGCTGCACGTAAGAACAGCCTCTTTTGGTTTATTCTAGCTTAGAAAGGAAGGTTCATTCCTTTTGTGAATTGGCCCATTGTATTGTTTGTTAGCTCTTCAGCCTTTTTAAGGGCGTCATTTACTGCTGCTAACACAAGATCCTGCAACATTTCTACATCATCTGGGTCAACTGCCTCAGGTTTAATTTGTACATCTACCACTTCTTTATGACCGGTTACAACAACCTTAACCATACCGCCGCCAGCAGTTCCTTCAATCTTTTCTTGACCTAATTCTTCTTGAGCTTCCGCCATTTTCTTTTGCATTTTTTGCATTTGTTTCATCATATTTTGCATATTACCCATTCCGCCACGCATCATAACACATTACCTCCATATAGTAAGTTATTATTATTCTATTACTTCTACGAACTCAGCGCCAAAAAGTTTTTTTGCCTCAGATATGTGAGGCTCCTCTTCCTTCTTGCTTGTTTCGCTGACTTCTCCTTCTTCACCATGCTGACTGTTCAAGAAGCTTTCGCGAATGGCTCCCCATTGTTCCTCGGGTACACCCAAGAATAGAAATCTTTTACCAGTTAATTTTTGAAGGGCGCCGGTAATCGCTTCTTGAAAATCCTTTCTATCTGTTGCCATTTGACAAATCATTTCATGCTTAAACTTTATAATTAAGGCATCCGCCGAAGCTGCAACTGGCTCCGCATCATTTAACAACGCTGCGTGAGACTTTATTAAGTTTGCCAGCATTTCTCCCCATTTACCTTTAATCTGATTTAAATCGTTTTTGGTAGCTACCTTTAATACTTCATTGATTTTACCAACTGCAGGCTGGAATCCTTTCCTGGACACTCTCTGAGCCGGTTTTTGCTGCTGAGGTGCTGCATCTTGTGAGGTAACAGTGATCCCGCTGGTTTTTAATTGCTCTAGTTCATTTTCTAGTTGTTCAATCCTAGATAATAAATGGTCGACATTGGAAGGCTGTGCTGCTTCCTTTTCTATATTTTCCATTTGACAGAGCTTAACAATCGCCACCTCAAGAAATATCCGCGGATGGTTCGTCCATCTCATTTCTTGTTGTGTTTTATTTAAGAATTCAATGAACTGATAGATTTGTCCTGTAGGAGTGGCTTCCGCCATCCTGCGAAATTCATCGTCAAGCATGACCCTTTCAAGCGACTCTTCAAGATTCGGTGCCGTTTTATACAGCAGCATGTCTCGATAGAATAAAATCAAATCTTCGATAAATCGCGTGGGGTCCTTACCGTGAAATAATAATTCCTCAAGCGCCTCTAAACCACTCGCCACATCTTTTTCTTGAAATGAGCTTGATAATTTATTCAAGAACCCTTGGGATACAGAGCCGGTCACGGTCAAGGCATCCTCTACTGTTACCCGATCCTGACTATAGGATATTGCCTGGTCTAATAGACTTAAGGCATCGCGCATCCCGCCCTCTGCTGCACGGGCAATCATTTTTAAGGCATCCTCATCACAAACTACGCCTGTTTCATCAACAATTAATTTCATTCGCTTTACAATAGAAGCAGCTGTGATGCGTCTAAAATCAAACCGCTGACATCTAGAAATAATCGTTAATGGAATTTTATGAGGTTCTGTTGTAGCTAAAATAAAAATTACATGCTTCGGTGGTTCTTCTAATGTTTTTAATAAAGCATTAAAAGCACTAATGGAAAGCATATGTACCTCATCAATGATGTAAACCTTATAGTTAACAGCAGTCGGTGCAAATTTGACCTTTTCCAATACATCTCTCATTTCTTCCACACGAGAGTTGGAAGCAGCATCAAACTCTAACACATCTGGAATCGTTCCATTGGTAATTCCACGGCAGGCTGCACATTCATTACACGGTTCTGATACAGGTGCGCGTTCACAGTTAATTGCCTTTGCTAAGATCTTAGCTGCGCTTGTTTTACCTGTTCCTCTTGGGCCAGAAAAAAGATAGGCATGTGATATCTTTTGTTGAAGCAGGGCGTTCTGCAATGTCTGCGTAACATGTTCTTGTCCTACTACATCGATAAATGCCTGCGGACGCCAAACACGATATAAAGCCTGATAAGCCAACTGACACCGCCCCCTTCGAAATAATTCATCCTATCCATTATAACGTATCCATTTTCATTTTTTCAAAGTGTATTGATAAGAGTTAACAAAAAAACTCATCTCCATTCTGAGATGAGTTAATTTATAAGCATATGTAACTGCCGTGCACCTTCCTTCGACTAACGCCCATAAGCGTTACTTAAGCAGTTAGCTCGACCCAGGCAACCCTGCGGCACATGAGAGCGTCCACTTAATGCTGCTTCCTTCCGGACCTGACATGGTTCATGGATTCCCATTGCGCAGGACCCGGGTGTCAACACCACTTACTTAAGGCAGACCCTACAGGCCATTAGCCTCAGGAAGGGATTCAGTCCCGCTAGAGCGGATTGCGGGTACAGGGCACCGCTACCTCCCCACCTAGCACGGCAAAGTTGATAACTAAGTTAGTGCGTCGTATCTGACGCCTTTCTAATATACAACCAATTTGGGGAAAAAGCAATATTTATCAACTGTAAGTTATTGTAAATCTTTTATTCCTTTTCGTTCCTTTGCTGTTTCTCAAGCTTTTTCCTCTCCCTTAGCCCCCTAAAAAACTCAGAAAGCAATCGGCCGCATTCACCTTCTAACACGCCCTTGGTTACTTCACTTTGGTGATTGAAACGGTCGTCCTGTAAAAGATTCATGAGTGTTCCTGCACATCCGCCTTTCGGGTCACTCGCACCATATACGACTCTTTTTACCCTCGATAATATAATGGCACCTGAGCACATAGGACATGGCTCAAGTGTCACATATAAGGTTGCATCCTCCAACCGCCAGGATCCTATTTCCCGGCAGGCTTGTTCGATCGCAATAAGTTCTGCATGTGCGACAGCATTCTGCTCCCTTTCACGCAAGTTATGTGCCCGGGAAATAATTCTATCCTCCATGACAAGCACAGCTCCAATTGGAACCTCCATTAGTTCCTCCGCCTTTTTGGCTTCCTTTATTGCTTCACTCATATAGTATTCATCTAGGTTTTCTTCCACCGTCATAGCAAACTCCTTCTTATGGATAAGTATTCTATTATTACTCCAAAATATAGGAAGGAGGAGAAGCAAATGGAGAATAATTATCCTGCACTAATTATTATTGATATGATTAATAACTTTGATTTTTCACATGGTCCCATTTTAGCCGAAAAAGCACTACTAATTGCTAAGCCCATCAAAGAATTAAAAAAACAATTTAATAAACACAATTTACCGGTCATCTTTATGAATGATCATTATAATTTATGGCAGGCTGATTTTAATAAAATCATTGATTTTTGTAGGAACGATTACAGTCAGCCTATTTTTGATATCCTGTTGCCTGATGATAATGATTATTTTTTAATCAAACCAAAGCATTCCGCTTTTTACGAAACCTCTTTAACCATATTGTTAAACCATTTAAAGGTGAATACACTCATCCTAACTGGAATTGCGGGCAATATTTGCGTGCTATTTACTGCAAATGATGCCTATATGCGCGAATATCCCATTTATGTCCCTCGTGATTGTATTACCTCTGTTGACGAGCAGGATAACCACTTTGCTCTAACAATGATGGAGAATGTACTCAAAGCCAAAACCAATCCTAGTCAGCATGAAATTTATCAACATTATATCATTTATCCTCACCCTCCCTCATAAAATAGTTGCAACGTATGTTTGTTGGGAGGGAATAGGATGCAAATCCATGTTATAAGAAGGAACGAGTCATTAACCACGATTGCAAGAGCCTACCATACGACCGTTAACGATATTATTGAAGCAAATGAATTACCGAATCCAAATGACCTGGTAGTAGGACAGTCCATTGTCATTCCAATTATCGGCCGCTTTTATTTCGTCCAACCGGGGGATTCCTTATTTTCTATTGCTAGAAAAGTAGGCGTCCCTTATCAAGAGCTTGCAAACATTAATCGAATTAACGTAAATCAGCCGCTCAATGTTGGATTCCGTCTTTATATCCCACAAGGTCGAAAAAGAAACGCTGAGTTTAATGCCTATGTAGAGCCGCGAGGGACAACAGTTGCGCCTGTTTTAGAGAATAGTGCCAGGGAAGCTGCACCGTATTTAACCTATTTAGCCCCATTTAGTTTTCAAGCGCGCCGTGATGGAACCTTGAAAGAACCTTTACTGAATAATTTCCCCGCTATCGCAAGGACTAATCGTAACGTATTAATGATGGTTATTAACAATCAAGAAAATGATCAGTTTAGTGATGAGCTCGGGCGAATTCTATTGAACGACATCGCCATTCAAGATAAATTTCTCAATAATATAGTAGCAACCGCTAAAAAATATGGATTCCGCGATATTCACTTTGACTTTGAATTTTTGCGGCCGGCCGACCGTGAGGCTTACAACAACTTTTTGCGCAAGGCAAAACAACGCTTTAAAAACGAAGGATGGCTTATGTCAACTGCCCTTGCCCCAAAGACCAGTGCCACACAAAAAGGAAAATGGTATGAAGGGCATGATTACAAGGCACACGGAGAAATTTCTGACTTTGTGGTGATTATGACGTATGAATGGGGCTATAGCGGCGGCCCCGCGATGGCCGTATCTCCTATTGACTCAGTAAGGAAAGTTTTAGAGTATGCTATAACCGAAATGCCTTCTAATAAAATTCTTATGGGGCAAAATCTATATGGCTATGATTGGACGCTTCCTTTTGTTCAAGGGTCCGTGGCGAAGGCTGTCAGTCCGCAGCAGGCCATTCAACTTGCGGCCAAATATAATGTGCCGATTCAATATGATACAAAAGCAGAAGCTCCCTTCTTCAAATATAAAGACGAGGCTGGCAAGGACCATGAAGTTTGGTTTGAGGATGCCCGCTCCATCCAGGCTAAATTTGATCTAATCAAAGAGTTAAATATACGAGGAATGAGTTATTGGAAGCTCGGTTTATCGTTCCCACAGAATTGGCTGTTAATCGTAGATAATTTCAACGTCACAAAACGAGGAACATAATGGAGTCGAAAAATATTTTTCACAACAAAAACTGCCGTTTTTCGGCAGTTTTTTCATATATCTGACATAAAACTACTTACTTCTAAATATTCCATATCCCTTCCTGTCGTAGATTGTGATAAAATATCTTTTGTGTCGATAAATCAGTAAGACATAAATAATATAAATTATCCGGTGGTAACTGGTTAATCATAGAAGTGCAGGCAGTTGGAGAAGGAGGACTTGCAATGGGGGATACACCCTTTATTACGGTTGAAGGGCCGATTGGTGTTGGGAAGACATCGCTCGCAAAAGCCATTTCAGAGCAATTTCAATTTGCTTTACTTAAAGAGATTGTGGATGAAAACCCATTTTTAGGGAAGTTTTATGACAACATTGAGGAGTGGAGTTTCCAGACGGAAATGTTCTTCCTTTGCAATCGCTTTAAGCAATTAGGGGACATCAATACCCATTACCTAAGTCAAAATCAATCTGTTGTTGCAGACTATCATATTTTTAAAAATTTGATTTTTGCACAAAGAACATTAAATCCGGAAGAATACCAAAAATATTATAAGATTTATCAAATTCTTACCGAAGATATGCCAAAGCCTAATGTCATTATTTATTTAAATGCCAGCTTAGATACTTTGTTAAAAAGAATCAAGCTTAGAGGGCGCGAGGTTGAAAAAAATATTAGCCCGTTATATTTAGAACAGCTCTCTATCGACTATGAAAATGCCATAGCGATTTTTGAAAAAGAACATCCAGAAATACCTGTTCTTCGCTTTAGCGGCGATGAGTTGGATTTCGTGCAAAACGAAAATGATTTAAACCATATTATTGAAAAGTTAACCTTATCGTTAAAGACTTGCAGCTGGACAAACATATAGAATAGGGGGATGTTAGTGAGTATCGTTATTGGTGGTATGATTGGTCTAGGGAAAACCAGTGTGGCTGATACCTTAAATGCACACTTTAAAAATAAAGGAATTGAAAGTAAGGTGTTTTATGAATCGGTGGATGATAACCCCATCCTTCCTCTTTATTATGAGTTGACACCTGAAGAATTAGATGCAAGAAGGATTCCGTTCCTCTTACAATTATTTTTCTTAAACAAACGATTTAAGACAGTAAAAGATTGTATTAACTGGAGTGAACCGATTTATACGATTCAAGATCGTTCTATTTATGAAGACTGGTATTTTGCTTATGTAAATAAAAATTTAGGTAGAATTTCAAGCTTAGAGTTCAAGATTTATGAAGATCTTGTTGATAATATGTTGGAAGAACTGCAGGAATTACCTAAGAAGGCACCAGATCTAATGGTTTACTTAAAAGGGTCCTTTGATACGGTCATTGACCGGATCATGGCCCGCGGTAGAAGCTTTGAGATTAACCCTGAGCTGAAAGAGTACTACTTTGAAGTATGGAAGGGTTATGATGAGTGGGTAATGAACCAGTATGCCGCAAGTGAAGTCCTAGTGATTGACATGGACACGACGGATGTTGTGAAGAGTCAAGCGGATGCCGAAAGAGTATGTCGTGAAGTAGATGAAAAATTAAAAGCAATTCTTAATCTAACAGAAGCACATATTGGTTAATCCAATGTGCTTCTTTTTTTACGGCAAAAATTGCATAAAAAAAACTCACTACAATGAATGTAGTGAGCTCTTATCTCCAGTATTTTATGCGCGATTGTTTTAAAAGATGGCGGAGGAAGAGGGATTCGAACCCCCGCGCGGTTTAACCCGCCTGTCGGTTTTCAAGACCGATCCCTTCAGCCGGACTTGGGTATTCCTCCGTATCAACAAAAAATAATTTAACACATATTCAATATGAATGTCAACAAAAATTCCGGATGAACATAACATCCGGAATTTTTAGAAATTACATTGGCTTAATTACGTCACGGTTCCCCATGTATGGACGTAATACAGTTGGTATGATGACACTGCCGTCGTCTTGCTGGTAATTCTCTAATATTGCGGCGACCGTGCGGCCAATCGCAAGACCAGAGCCATTTAATGTGTGAACATGTTCGGGCTTGGCTTTTGGATAACGACGGAAACGGATATTTGCTCGTCTCGCTTGGAATGCTTCAAAATTACTGCAAGAAGAAATCTCACGGTACGTCCCATAGCTAGGAATCCATACTTCAATATCGTATTTCTTCGCAGCCGTAAACCCAAGGTCACCCGTGCACATGCTTAACACACGGTATGGAAGCTCCAATAATTGTAATACTCGTTCAGCATCATTTGTCAGCTTTTCAAGCTCCTCATAAGAATCCTCTGGCTTCACAAACTTTACAAGTTCCACCTTATTAAATTGATGCTGACGGATTAACCCTCTTGTATCACGACCTGCAGAGCCAGCCTCAGAACGGAAGCATGCGCTATAGGCAGCAAAGCGGATTGGAAGGTCTTCCCCACTTAAAATCTCATCACGGTGATAGTTTGTAACAGGTACTTCTGCCGTTGGAATAAGGAAATAATCTTCGCTCTCAATCAAGAAGGCATCCTCTTCAAACTTTGGCAATTGCCCTGTTCCCATCATGCTTGTGCGATTCACCAAGTATGGCGGTAGGATTTCAGTGTAGCCATGTTCATCCACATGCAAGTCGAGCATGAAGCTCATTAACGCACGCTCTAAACGCGCTCCTAATCCTTTGTAGAAAACAAAACGGCTTCCTGTTACTTTGCCTGCACGTTCAAAATCAAGGATCCCCAAATGATCAGCAATGTCCCAGTGCGGCTTTGCTTCGAATTCAAAGTCACGTACCTTGCCCCATTGTCTGATTTCTATATTGTCATCTTCTGTTTCCCCGACGGGTACACTTTCATGAGGGATATTTGGGATTCTTAGAAGTAACATTTCTAGTGTTTCTTCTACTCCGCGAAGCTCGTCATCAAGCGCTTTAATTTGATCGCCTACCTCACGCATCTCTTTAATCAAGTGGTCAGCATCCTGCTTTTCACGCTTTAAAGCTGCTACTTGCTGTGTTACTTCATTTCGTTTGCTTTTTAGTTTTTCAGATTCTACGATTAGTTCTCGTCTCTTTAGGTCTAGTTCTTCGAAGCGGCCAAGATCGGTTAGATCTTCTCCACGGTTTTGAAGTTTTTCTTTAACTTCAGCAAAATTTGCTCTTAGGACTTTAATATCCAGCATAATTGACACTCCTTTTAAAAATTAAATTGCAAAAAACAAAAAACTCCCGCCCCTGAAAACAGGGACGAGAGTTAACCCGCGTTACCACCCTGGTTGACAGCATACACTGTCCACCTTGAAAAAATGTAACGGTTTTTACCGAAAGTACTTACTTACTACATTATGTAGTGTTCCATACCTTGCTCGAGGAGGGATTCACAAGCTTCATTCACCGATTCTCACCTGCCATCGGCTCTCTGCTAGAATGAGTTTCCTGTTACTAGTTCCTCTCATTGCTTTCATCAATATTTATGATTTGTATATTTACGTTACTATAATTATTAACGAATTGCAACCAAATTATCCCTACACAAATTGCTTTTGTTTGGCTTCCTTTACCATCTCAACAAAGTAAGCGGTAATGCGATGATCATCCGTTAATTCAGGATGAAAGGAACATCCGAGAAATTGCCTGTCCCGTGCGGCCACAATGCGGTCATTATGCTTGCATAGGATTTCCACATCTTCACCCGCCTCAACAATGTGCGGCGCACGAATAAACACCGCTGGGAAGGTCTCCGCTACATCCTTAATTGCAAGGTCCGCTTCGAAGCTGTCCACTTGTCGGCCGAAGGAGTTCCGCTCCACCTGAATGTCCATGACACCGATGTGAGGTTCATTATAACCGACTAGTTGCTTAGCTAATAATATGAGGCCCGCGCATGTACCAAACATTGGTTTCCCGCTGTGGGCAAAATCCTTTAACGCATCCATGAAATCATATTTATCAATCAGTCGCCGCATTGCTGTGCTTTCTCCACCAGGAAGAATAAGACCATCTAATTCTTGTAACTCTTCCTTTCGTTTAACAGCAACAGCCTCTACACCGCAGGCCTCAAGTGGCCGAATATGTTCCCGGACCGCTCCTTGTAAAGCGAGAACACCGATCTTAATCATCGATTACCATCCTCTTTCTTGCATGCGTGCTTCTGGTGCTAGTGAAGAAATTTCAATCCCTTTCATTGGTGTTCCAAGATCCTTTGAAAGTTCAGCAATTAATTTATAGTCTTGGTAGTGAGTAGTTGCTTCCACAATTGCTCTTGCAAACTTAGCAGGGTTTTCAGATTTGAAGATACCTGACCCAACAAACACACCGTCCGCACCAAGCTGCATCATAAGTGCTGCATCTGCTGGTGTTGCTACACCGCCTGCTGCGAAGTTAACAACTGGGAGACGTCCAAGACGCTTAATTTCAAGTAGTAATTCAAATGGAGCACCTAAAAGCTTTGCTTCCGTCATTAGCTCATCTTCATTCATTCCCACTACTTTACGAACTTGTGCGTTTACCTTACGGATGTGACGAACCGCTTCAACGATATTACCCGTTCCTGGCTCACCCTTTGTACGAAGCATAGAGGCACCTTCACCAATACGGCGCGCTGCCTCACCAAGGTCACGGCAACCGCAAACAAACGGAACAGTAAAATCACTTTTATATAAATGGTACTCTTCGTCAGCAGGAGTTAATACTTCACTTTCATCGATATAATCAACACCCATCGCCTCAAGCACTCTAGCTTCCACAATATGACCAATTCTTGCTTTAGCCATGACAGGGATTGAAACAGCATTAAGTACCTCTTCAACTATTCTTGGGTCAGCCATCCTTGCCACTCCACCAGCTGCACGGATATCTGAAGGCACACGCTCTAAAGCCATTACTGCTACTGCACCTGCTTCTTCAGCAATTTTTGCCTGCTCAGCATTCACAACGTCCATAATGACGCCGCCTTTTTGCATTTCAGCCATACCACGTTTTACGAGTTCTGTACCTGTTTTCATTTGTTAAAATCCCCCTTTTATTTAAAATATTAAGAAAAATCTCTTTACACAGTTAGGAAAATTCCCATTCAACTAATCGGAATTAACTTATTCCATAAAATCATTAAAGCAACAAAAAAGGATTCCTGTCAAGACAAGAATCCTTCTTAATAAATCCAAAATTTTCTTATGTTTTTATTCTACTTAAAACCAACCTTTTACGGTTGAAGAAATTCCGTGCCAAACATCACCAAAGAAATTGCCAATCCCACGCATCATTAGGACAAACCAATTTGCTTTTTCTACATCTTTTGCAGCAATGACATCCACTTTGATTTTCTTTTGTCCCTCTTCTGTTAAGAAAGAAACTTTATCACCATTTTTAGGTTCTACAGTTAAATATCCAACTGTTTCACCTTTTTTTACTGGTGCAGTAATTTCTCCATCTTTATTAACCTTTTTCTTATCTAGAACTAGAACTGGTTTGTAGCTCTTCTTTTCACCGTTGAGGACAACCATGCTAATAGCTGACTTCGTATAAATTTTCACTTGGTCTTCTTTTCCTTTAGTGATAGGGAGCGTCTTATGTCCTTTTACTTGATAATGTTTAGGAACAATCTGTTCTTTTGTATAATTACTAAATGCATAATCCATCATTTTTCTTGTTTCATCAAAACGTGCTTTGTAGCCACCTTTTCCACTGGCGTCCTTAGCATTTTGTACAACAGTAATAAATCGTTTTCCATCCCGGCTCGCGGTACCTGTGAAGCAATACCCTGCAAAGTCAGTGGTACCCGTCTTAAGCCCGTCCATTCCTTGATAACCGTAAACTAACTTTGGAAGCATCCAGTTCCAGTTATCCATCTTAATTTGATCGTCCGTGCCTTCTCTGAACATTTTCGTCGGCGTGCTAGCCGTTTTTAACACTTCAGGGAAATCATTAATTAAATGAAACGCTAATTTTGCAACAGCACGTGGAGACATTACGTTCTCATCCTCAGGACCTGTTCCTTCAGGATGCTGCCCATGGTAATCTCGGTTATTTAAACCCGTAGAGTTGACGAATTTATAATCCTTCAATCCTAATTGTTTGGCTTTGTCATTCATCATTTTTACAAAGTTTGCTTCTGATCCGCCAATAGTTTCTGCTATTGCAATGGTTGCACTATTTGCAGAATAAATAGCCATTGCTTCATATAATTCACGGATGGTATATTTCCCATCTGCTCTTAATGGCACATTCGAAAGACTTCTGTCATGGGAGTTCTTATAAACAAGATCACTTACTGAATACTCCTGATCCCATTTCACTTTGCCTTTCTTAACCGCTTCAAGTAAAAGATATTCTGTCATCATTTTAGTCATGCTGGCAACCCCTAAAACACTGTCAGCATTTTGTTCATATAGAACCTTACCTGTTTCTGCATCAACTAATATGGCACCATCAGCATTTACATTTAACGCTGCTTCTGCCTTAGCCTGGTTTACACCAGCAAATAGGCTAAAAAACATAATCATTGCCATTGCACTGGCAACACATTTCTGATAAAAATGTTTGTTCACTGTAACGCCCTCCAACGAATTTATACACTTTGGTTATTTTAACATAAGTAGCTGGCAAATCATAGACAGAGCATAGAACCATTCTTTTTCCAATTCTGCTATTTTTCTAGGAATATTTGACTGTAAAAAAAACAGAGAAGCGGAGCTTCCCTGTTTCCATTTGAAGATTATAAAGAATAGTTAGGTGCCTCTTTTGTAATTTGAACATCATGTGGATGACTTTCTCTTAATCCTGCACCTGTCATCTTAATGAACTGCGCTTTTGTTCTTAATTCTTCAAGGTCCTTTGTCCCACAATATCCCATTCCCGCTCTAAGACCACCAATTAGCTGATAAACCGTCTCTGATAATGGTCCCTTATAAGGAATCCTTCCTTCAATTCCTTCAGGCACAAACTTTTTGTTGTCTTCTTGGAAATAACGATCTTTTGACCCCTTTTCCATCGCAGCCACAGAGCCCATTCCACGATATACCTTAAAGCGGCGCCCTTGGAAAATTTCTGTTTCCCCTGGACTTTCCGATACCCCAGCCAAAAGACTTCCTAACATGACTGCATGTCCGCCTGCAGCTAAGGCCTTTACGATATCTCCTGAATATTTAATTCCACCATCAGCAATTATTGTCTTTCCATGCTTCATTGCTTCTGTTGCACAATCGTAAACAGCAGTAATTTGCGGCACACCTACACCTGCTACAACCCTTGTTGTACAAATGGAGCCTGGTCCAATTCCTACCTTAACCACATCAGCTCCTGCTTCAATTAAATCCCTTGTCGCTTCCGCTGTTGCCACATTCCCTGCAATAATAGTCAATTCAGGATGAGCCACTCTAATTTCCTTCACAGTATCGAGAACACCCTTAGAATGGCCGTGGGCTGTATCCACTACAATGACATCTACATTGGCCTTCACAAGCATATCCACACGCTTCATGGTGTCACTAGTTACCCCTACCGCTGCTCCAGCTAATAAACGTCCTTGTTTGTCTTTCGCTGAATTTGGGAATTCAATGACTTTTTCAATATCTTTGATTGTAATTAATCCTTTTAATACGCCCTGTTCATTTACGAGCGGAAGTTTCTCAATTTTATACCGTTGTAGAATCTTTTCTGCCTCTTTCAATGTGGTTCCTACTGGAGCTGTTACAAGATTTTCCTTTGTCATCACATCTGCGATTTTAAAGGAATAATCCTGATCCTGGATGAAACGTAAATCTCTATTAGTAATAATACCTATTAGTTTTTGTTCTTCGAGGGTATTAACAATGGGTACACCTGAGATTCGATATTTCCCCATTAAATGTTCGGCATCAAATACTTGATGTTCTGGTGTTAGAAAAAATGGATCGGTAATGACTCCACTTTCTGATCTCTTAACCTTTTCCACCTGTTCTGCCTGCTGCTCAATCGTCATGTTTTTATGGATAATACCTAAACCGCCTTGACGTGCCATAGAAATGGCCATCTCTGATTCGGTTACTGTGTCCATTCCAGCACTAATAATCGGAATATTGAGCTTTACACTTGGTGATAGCTCCACTTGCAGACTGACATCTCTTGGTAGAACCTCGGACTTACCTGGAATTAATAATACATCATCAAACGTTAAACCTTCTTTTACAAATTTACTTTCCCACATTTTAACGGCCCCCAGGATAAAAAATTTTATTTGTAGGTTATCAATTGGACAAAATACTGTCAAGGAATAAATATTAGTTTGATTCTTCTGAAAAAGGTGGTACGATCTTGGATATTCACTATAAGGGTTGGAAAAGCTATTCTAGTTTCTTTTCAGCAGAGTATTGTCAGCGCTATTTAAAAAACAGCTATCAAAAGCGTCAAATAGATAATCCTGAACAAAAAAGCTACGAAAACGGATATGCCTTTCTCTATTATCTTGAGCATGGAAAAATATATTATGAGCAGGCGGAAAAATCTCCTCTTATTTTAAAGCCAATTTTACTATTTTATGGACTTGTCCATTTAATTAAGGCTTGTATATTAACAACCGACCCTTCTTATCCCGAAACAACAGCTGTGCTAGCACATGGAGTTTCGACGAGGAAAAGGAAAAAGCAAAATTACCTTTTTTTTCAGGATGAAGTAAAAGTGCAAAAAAATGGACTTTTCCCCTTCATGTCTGAAAAATTGTTTCACATGAAACAATTAGAAGGGGAGAAAGTCATAATGGAGGAATTACTACAGCTTATACCGGAATTAGATGATTTATTCTATTTACTTTTAGGGAAACGGACATTTGTCCAATTAGATCACGTTGGCAAGCAATTAACCATTCCGGATAGCGTTCTGGACTCTTATCATATGACCGAGAGCAGGCTAAAGGAATTTCTCGCCTCTAAGTTTAACCATTCGATTGAGTTTTCTAATGAGGGACTTTCGTTTACAATGGGCTCTACTTCAGCGAAATCACCACTAAAATTGAATTTGGAGAACCAATGCTATGTACTGCCATTGCATAAAGGAAATCTTTTTGATTTTCCAGAGCTGCTTGTACATTATTTATTGCTTTATAATTTAAGTATG
>NZ_JAVIZM010000001.1:4882500-4887158 GCF_031453555.1 Bacillus sp. SLBN-46
GAAATCTCATCTTGAGGGGGGCTTCATGCTTAGATGCTTTCAGCACTTATCCCGTCCGCACATAGCTACCCAGCGATGCCTTTGGCAAGACAACTGGTACACCAGCGGTGCGTCCATCCCGGTCCTCTCGTACTAAGGACAGCTCCTCTCAAATTTCCTGCGCCCACGACGGATAGGGACCGAACTGTCTCACGACGTTCTGAACCCAGCTCGCGTACCGCTTTAATGGGCGAACAGCCCAACCCTTGGGACCGACTACAGCCCCAGGATGCGATGAGCCGACATCGAGGTGCCAAACCTCCCCGTCGATGTGGACTCTTGGGGGAGATAAGCCTGTTATCCCCGGGGTAGCTTTTATCCGTTGAGCGATGGCCCTTCCATGCGGAACCACCGGATCACTAAGCCCGACTTTCGTCCCTGCTCGACTTGTAGGTCTCGCAGTCAAGCTCCCTTGTGCCTTTACACTCTACGAATGATTTCCAACCATTCTGAGGGAACCTTTGGGCGCCTCCGTTACTCTTTAGGAGGCGACCGCCCCAGTCAAACTGCCCACCTGACACTGTCTCCCACCCCGATAAGGGGTGCGGGTTAGAATTTCAATACAGCCAGGGTAGTATCCCACCGACGCCTCCACCGAAGCTAGCGCTCCGGTTTCTCAGGCTCCTACCTATCCTGTACAAGCTGTACCAAAATTCAATATCAGGCTACAGTAAAGCTCCACGGGGTCTTTCCGTCCTGTCGCGGGTAACCTGCATCTTCACAGGTACTATAATTTCACCGAGTCTCTCGTTGAGACAGTGCCCAGATCGTTACGCCTTTCGTGCGGGTCGGAACTTACCCGACAAGGAATTTCGCTACCTTAGGACCGTTATAGTTACGGCCGCCGTTTACTGGGGCTTCGATTCAGAGCTTCGCTTGCGCTAACCCCTCCTCTTAACCTTCCAGCACCGGGCAGGCGTCAGCCCCTATACTTCGCCTTGCGGCTTCGCAGAGACCTGTGTTTTTGCTAAACAGTCGCCTGGGCCTATTCACTGCGGCTCTTCGAGGCTATTCACCTCAAAAAGCACCCCTTCTCCCGAAGTTACGGGGTCATTTTGCCGAGTTCCTTAACGAGAGTTCTCTCGCTCACCTTAGGATTCTCTCCTCGCCTACCTGTGTCGGTTTGCGGTACGGGCACCTTTTATCTCGCTAGAGGCTTTTCTTGGCAGTGTGGAATCAGGAACTTCGGTACTAAATTTCCCTCGCTATCACAGCTCAGCCTTCACGGAAAGCGGATTTTCCTACTTTCCAGCCTAACTGCTTAGACGCGCATATCCAACAGCGCGCTTACCCTATCCTCCTGCGTCCCCCCATCACTCAAACGATAAAGAGGTGGTACAGGAATATCAACCTGTTGTCCATCGCCTACGCCTTTCGGCCTCGGCTTAGGTCCCGACTAACCCTGAGCGGACGAGCCTTCCTCAGGAAACCTTAGGCATACGGTGGATGAGATTCTCACTCATCTTTCGCTACTCATACCGGCATTCTCACTTCTAAGCGCTCCACCAGTCCTTACGGTCTAGCTTCAACGCCCTTAGAACGCTCTCCTACCACTGACATCTAAGATGTCAATCCACAGCTTCGGTGTTACGTTTAGCCCCGGTACATTTTCGGCGCAGAGTCACTCGACCAGTGAGCTATTACGCACTCTTTAAATGGTGGCTGCTTCTAAGCCAACATCCTGGTTGTCTAAGCAACTCCACATCCTTTTCCACTTAACGTAAACTTTGGGACCTTAGCTGGTGGTCTGGGCTGTTTCCCTTTTGACTACGGATCTTATCACTCGCAGTCTGACTCCCACGGATAAGTCTTTGGCATTCGGAGTTTGTCTGAATTCGGTAACCCGATGAGGGCCCCTAGTCCAAACAGTGCTCTACCTCCAAGACTCTTACTACGTGAGGCTAGCCCTAAAGCTATTTCGGAGAGAACCAGCTATCTCCAAGTTCGATTGGAATTTCTCCGCTACCCACACCTCATCCCCGCACTTTTCAACGTGCGTGGGTTCGGGCCTCCATCCAGTGTTACCTGGACTTCACCCTGGACATGGGTAGATCACCTGGTTTCGGGTCTACGACCACATACTCAAACGCCCTATTCAGACTCGCTTTCGCTGCGGCTCCGTCTCTTCAACTTAACCTTGCATGGGATCGTAACTCGCCGGTTCATTCTACAAAAGGCACGCTATCACCCATTAACGGGCTCTAACTACTTGTAGGCACACGGTTTCAGGAACTATTTCACTCCCCTTCCGGGGTGCTTTTCACCTTTCCCTCACGGTACTGGTTCACTATCGGTCACTAGGGAGTATTTAGCCTTGGGAGATGGTCCTCCCTGCTTCCGACCGGATTTCACGTGTCCGGCCGTACTCAGGATCCACTCAGGAGGGAACGAAGTTTCGACTACAGGGTTTTTACCTTCTCTGACGGGCCTTTCCAGGCCGCTTCATCTACCCCGTTCCTTTGTAACTCCATGTTGAGTGTCCTACAACCCCAAGAGGCAAGCCTCTTGGTTTGGGCTATGTCCCGTTTCGCTCGCCGCTACTCAGGGAATCGCGTTTGCTTTCTCTTCCTCCGGGTACTTAGATGTTTCAGTTCCCCGGGTATGCCTTCAATACCCTATGTATTCAGGTAAAGATACTGTTCCATTACGAACAGTGGGTTCCCCCATTCGGAAATCTCCGGATCAAAGCTTACTTACAGCTCCCCGAAGCATATCGGTGTTAGTCCCGTCCTTCATCGGCTCCTAGTGCCAAGGCATTCACCGTGCGCCCTTTCTAACTTAACCTAAAAGGTTTGTTTCTCTTAATTAAATAAGAGAGAAAACTAAAATGGCGATTACTCGATGTATTTACTTGACTTCTTCATTACGATTATCTAGTTTTCAAAGAACGATGTTTTGAGAGAAATTGCACTCTCAAAACTAAACAAACAAGAAACAATCAAACAAACGTGTTTTGTCTGGCTCATAGGTCCAGCTTATATCCTTAGAAAGGAGGTGATCCAGCCGCACCTTCCGATACGGCTACCTTGTTACGACTTCACCCCAATCATCTGTCCCACCTTAGGCGGCTGGCTCCTTACGGTTACCCCACCGACTTCGGGTGTTACAAACTCTCGTGGTGTGACGGGCGGTGTGTACAAGGCCCGGGAACGTATTCACCGCGGCATGCTGATCCGCGATTACTAGCGATTCCGGCTTCATGTAGGCGAGTTGCAGCCTACAATCCGAACTGAGAATGGTTTTATGGGATTGGCTAAACCTCGCGGTCTTGCAGCCCTTTGTACCATCCATTGTAGCACGTGTGTAGCCCAGGTCATAAGGGGCATGATGATTTGACGTCATCCCCACCTTCCTCCGGTTTGTCACCGGCAGTCACCTTAGAGTGCCCAACTGAATGCTGGCAACTAAGATCAAGGGTTGCGCTCGTTGCGGGACTTAACCCAACATCTCACGACACGAGCTGACGACAACCATGCACCACCTGTCACTCTGTCCCCCGAAGGGGAACGTCCTATCTCTAGGAGTGTCAGAGGATGTCAAGACCTGGTAAGGTTCTTCGCGTTGCTTCGAATTAAACCACATGCTCCACCGCTTGTGCGGGCCCCCGTCAATTCCTTTGAGTTTCAGCCTTGCGGCCGTACTCCCCAGGCGGAGTGCTTAATGCGTTAGCTGCAGCACTAAGGGGCGGAAACCCCCTAACACTTAGCACTCATCGTTTACGGCGTGGACTACCAGGGTATCTAATCCTGTTTGCTCCCCACGCTTTCGCGCCTCAGCGTCAGTTACAGACCAGAAAGCCGCCTTCGCCACTGGTGTTCCTCCACATCTCTACGCATTTCACCGCTACACGTGGAATTCCGCTTTCCTCTTCTGTACTCAAGTCCCCCAGTTTCCAATGACCCTCCACGGTTGAGCCGTGGGCTTTCACATCAGACTTAAAGGACCGCCTGCGCGCGCTTTACGCCCAATAATTCCGGACAACGCTTGCCACCTACGTATTACCGCGGCTGCTGGCACGTAGTTAGCCGTGGCTTTCTGGTTAGGTACCGTCAAGGTACCGGTAGTTACTCCGGTACTTGTTCTTCCCTAACAACAGAGCTTTACGACCCGAAGGCCTTCATCGCTCACGCGGCGTTGCTCCATCAGACTTTCGTCCATTGTGGAAGATTCCCTACTGCTGCCTCCCGTAGGAGTCTGGGCCGTGTCTCAGTCCCAGTGTGGCCGATCACCCTCTCAGGTCGGCTACGCATCGTCGCCTTGGTGAGCCGTTACCTCACCAACTAGCTAATGCGCCGCGGGCCCATCTGTAAGTGACAGCCGAAACCGTCTTTCAGCTTTTCCTCATGAGAGGAAAAGGATTATCCGGTATTAGCTCCGGTTTCCCGAAGTTATCCCAGTCTTACAGGCAGGTTGCCCACGTGTTACTCACCCGTCCGCCGCTAACCACCGAAGTGATTCGCTCGACTTGCATGTATTAGGCACGCCGCCAGCGTTCGTCCTGAGCCAGGATCAAACTCTCCAAGAAAGTTGATTAGCTCATTTTGTTACGTTGGCTTCGTTTCATTAAAGAAACGAAATATTTTTGTTTGTTGACGTTTTTGTTTGTTTAGTTTTCAAAG